>DATNRH010000913.1 GCA_036703605.1 Candidatus Obscuribacterales bacterium
GGGTGCTGCCGGTATCGACCTCCAGGCGTATACCACGATACGCCTCGGTGAACTCACGCAGCGGATGGTCGATCAGATCGCCTACAAAGCCCTCACCTACGCACAGCGTTATCTGCCCGGTCTCCAGGCGCTGATAGGCATCCAACTCATCGCTGAAGCGGCGATCCAGCATGGTACGCCGCTGGCAGTAATCGAGCAGCATGTCACCCACCGGTGTGGGATGCACGCCGTCGCGCCGACGTTCCAGAATGGTGGCATCCAGTGCCGACTCTATCAGCCCGATTTGCCGGCTAACCGCCGAGGGGGCAATGTCCAGCCGCGAGGCCGCGGCGCGGATCGAGCCGGTTTCCACCGTGAGCTGAAAATAGATCAGGCGCTGGTGAGGTATCTCCAAAATCTAACCTCCTAGAAGCCTGTACCTATATAAATTCTTGTTGAAAACTCTAGATTCTAGAGCCGCTGCAGAACTATGGACCACGAGGTAGTAGTGGAGGGCCACCATCAGTCTCCTCCCTACCTACCCCTAAGTGGAGCTGAGCATGGGTTATCGTCAGATGATCCAAACCCAACCATATCAGATCCACACCTGCGGTGATGTGAGCATTAGTGAGAGGATCGCAAGAGAGCTTGGCATCCATAGCTGCGAACTGTCCCGTAACACAACTACCAATGACGGCGGTCCCGAGCAGGCTTTCAGTCCTTCAGCGATCACCTGCGGCGCTCTGACTGGACATGGAGCAAGCGCATTCCCAGCATGATTGCCTACGTGAAGAATGAAGCCCGTAGCAGATCAGTTGGTATACGGCCTCATTAGCTGACGTAGGTTTCAGCCACTAACCCTCAGCCTCAGGAGGTGCGCTTATGCTTTCGCAATCTGTCTATCGTCTTCCGAGTGTGCTTTTGGCTCTTCGTTGATGGAAGTGGCAACCAACTCAGCGACCTTAGTCAGTGCCTCTTTCCGCTCTCCAAAGTAGTCGTGACGGTCGTAGATGCCCTCACCCCCCTTGAGCTTGTGGTTCAGGCACCGTTCCGCGACATGACCCGGCACGCCAGCGGCAGCCAACAGGCTACGGCA
>DATNRH010000914.1 GCA_036703605.1 Candidatus Obscuribacterales bacterium
CCACCCCCACCCAGTATTCCTAGCCTTCCGTAGGGGGGACACCGCCCACCAGCCTACACATCTTATTCTCTCTCAGCTTCTCTGCCGGAAAACTGCGTCATGACAAACTCCAGCCTGCCCCAAGCTCCACCCCGAGCCGACAACAATGCCCGCAACCTCTTAATCGTTATCCTACCTAGTTTATTCACACTGTTTTGTATCTTGGCTCTACTCCTACGTGAGGTGGCAGTGTCCAGAACTTTCAGCAGCAGCGACAAGACCTTTTGGACTCAGGTGCTCCATGGCTCTGGCTCCAGCGATCTATGTTCCCCATTGACCCGTCTCGACTAGTCCCACCAGCCAGTCGGGGCTTCAGTCTCACCTCTGAAAATTCTCCTTTTAGCCACCTTTATCTAATTTGAGGGACACAACCCATGCCCCAACCCCTAACTCTGATCTTACCCACACCCCAACTCCTTTCCTCTTGGCTGACGGTGCCCGATGAAGCTATCTTACCTGAGGATATTCTAGCCATCTTTGCCGTGCAGATCAGCCAGCTTGCCCATACTCTAGCTCCGTCGGATCTAAAGCCGTCAAGGGCGATGGGGTTAAGCGATCGTGCCATTCTCAAAGCCGCTGAAATCGCTACCCAGTTTGGCCTCTATAACCGCCTGACAAAAGCCTTCAGTCGGAAAGTTTGCCTTGAATACGATCGCCTCTTCAGCTAAACCTTTGCCGGGAAGTCAGCCTGTTTTTCAGCCCCGACATTTTCTCTTCTCATCTAGTCCCATAGGTGGGCACTGCCCACCAGTGCTAACCCAAGCTACTCACAATCAAGTCCTGCCCATTTTCTTACCCAAGATTGCTCTAGCCATGCACCGTTTCTTTAACCTTCGATTTCCCTATTTAGCCCAAATTATCCCCTTTAACCTCGGACGCAGATGCCTTTGGCAACGGGGTATTCTAGCGATTACCGCCACCTTCTGCGTCGTGGTTCTCCATAGCTGCGCCCAGCCATCTAATCCAAGCAACCCCACCAGCACCGCCGCACCGCCCAGCGTAGTACGGGTAGACTTTGCCTACTACAACCCTGTCAGCTTGGTGCTCAAAGACAAAGGCTGGCTCGAAGAAGACTTGGACAAAGACAATGTCAACGTGGAATGGGTGCAAAGCCAAGGTAGCAACAAAGCCCTCGAACTACTCAACAGCCGAAGCATCGACTTTGGTTCCACCGCTGGGGCTGCCGCCCTGTTGGGCAAAGCTAATGGCAACCCAATCAAGGCTATTTATATTTACTCCAAACCCGAGTGGACGGCCTTAGTCACCCGCGCCGACACCGGCATCACGAACGTCGAAGACTTAAGGGGCAAACGGGTTGCTGCCACCAAAGGCACCGACCCCCATATCTTCTTGCTGCGCGCCCTCGACCAAGTGGGGCTCTCAGAACGTGACCTAGAAGTGGTGCAGCTCCAGCACGCCGATGGCCGCACCGCACTAGAGCGAGGTGATGTGGATGCCTGGGCAGGTCTTGATCCCCATATGGCTAGAACTGAACTAGAGCAAGGATCCCAGCTCTTCTTTCGCAACCCCGACTTAAACACCTACGGCTTTCTCAATGTACGTGAAGAGTTTGCCAACACTCACCCCACCTATGTCGAGCGTGTCCTCGCTGCCTACGAAAGAGCCCGCCAGTGGTCGATTGAAAACCCGGCAGAGCTGGAAGCTATTCTGGCTAAGACCGCAGGTCTAGAGAAAAACGTGGCCGCGAAACAACTGGAGCGCACTGATCTGTCGAACTCGGTAATTGGCAGCGTTCA
>DATNRH010000915.1 GCA_036703605.1 Candidatus Obscuribacterales bacterium
CTTGATGCTAGCCATGTATGGCGGGCAGATTGGAGTGTTTGCCGTCCAGGATATGCTGCTGTTCTTCTTTATGTGGGAACTGGAGCTGATCCCGGTCTACTTACTCCTCTCCATCTGGGGCGGCAAGAAGCGGCTCTATGCGGCCACCAAGTTTATTCTGTACACCGCTGGGGGATCGCTGTTCATCTTAGTGGCAGCCCTAGCCATGGCTTTCTATGGCGATTCTGTCACCTTTGACATGCGATCGCTCATGGACAAAGACTTTCCGCTGAAGTTCCAGCTTTTAGTCTATGCCGGCCTCTTCGTGGCCTATGCGGTGAAACTGCCCATTTTTCCCCTACATACCTGGCTGCCCGATGCCCATGGGGAAGCCACGGCTCCAGTGCATATGCTGCTGGCGGGCATTCTCCTGAAAATGGGCGGCTATGCTTTGATTCGCATGAACTGCGAGATGTTGCCCGATGCCCATGCCTACTTTGCGCCTGTCCTTGTCGTCTTGGGGGTGGTGAACATCATCTACGCAGCCCTCACCTCCTTCGCCCAGCGCAACCTCAAGCGGAAGATCGCCTATTCGTCGATTTCCCACATGGGCTTTGTGCTGATTGGGATTGCCTCCTTCACCGATCTGGGCATGAGCGGCGCGGTCTTACAAATGGTCTCCCATGGCTTGATTGGGGCTAGCCTCTTCTTCTTGGTGGGAGCCACCTACGACCGCACCCACACCCTGATTCTGGATGAAATGGGCGGCGTAGGACGGTTGATGCCTAAGATCTTTGCCATGTTTACCACCTGCTCCTTAGCTTCCTTGGCCCTGCCGGGCATGAGTGGTTTTGTGGCGGAGCTGATGATCTTCGTAGGCTTTGCCACCAGTGACGCCTACAGTCTCACCTTTAAGGTGTTGATTGTCATCTTGGCGGCGATCGGCGTGATTCTCACTCCGATTTACCTGCTGTCGATGCTGCGGGAGATCTTCTATGGCCCTGAAAATAAAGAGCTGACTTCCCACGAAGTGCTGATCGATGCAGAACCTCGGGAAGTGTTCATCATTGCTAGCCTGCTGGTGCCAATTATTGGCATTGGCCTCTATCCCAAGCTGATGACCCAGGTATACGATGCCAAGACTCTGCAACTAACCGCCCGAATGCGCAGCTCAGTGACCACGCTGACTGCTCAGCGGCAGGCAACAGCAGATGCCCTGGCGATCGCTCCCCTGCAGGCCCCGTCCCTGCCTCGCTAGATTATCCGCAACTATCCTGAACCTGGGTCGGACATGCCAACCCAGGTTTTTTCATGGCCAACTAATCATTGAAGGGCGTATCTAGGGGATCGTCCTCCGAATAGAGCGATCGCATTCGGCGACGCTGACCCGTAGGTCGTGCTTCCCGCCCCTTCGAAACCACCTGAGGGCTAACCTGGGGCGGCGGGTCTAGATCCATGCGGCGCATACGTTGCTGAATATCTTCCATGAGCTTGCGGTTGGCGGCCATCAGATCAGCAACGAGACCAAAGATCCAAATCTGCACACCGATCAAAATCAAAATAGCTGCCAAGATCAGACTAGGAATGCGGGTGCGCTCTGCCCCCATCAACAGAAAGATTAACCAGCGCGTTCCCAGCAAAAACCCTAGTCCAAAGGGAATGCTGCCCAGCAAGACGAAAAACCGCATCGGTTGGTAAATCATAAAGATGCGGAAAATGGTCAGAATCGATCGCTGGACGTAGGACGGAATACTTTTCACGAGCCGCGACGGCCGGGCAACATAATTCGTGCGAATCGGCACCGAGGTCATGGCAATCCCCTTCTGCCCCGCCTGGATAATCGTTTCCAAGGTATAGGTATAGCGGTTAAACACATTAATCTGCAGCGCCGCCCGGCGACTATAGGCGCGAAAACCGCTGGGTGCATCGGGGATATCGGTATTGCTGGCCAGGCGTACGACCCAACTGCCTAGATTTTGCAACAGTTTCTTGATCGGCGAAAAATGTTTAGTCTGCCAGATGGGGCGCGCTCCGATGACAATATCTGCCTCACCTTGGAGAATGGGCTGGATCAACGCCGGAATATCTTCAGCACAATATTGGTTATCAGCATCGGTGTTGACGATAATATCTGCCCCTGCGCGCAGCGCCGCCTCCAAGCCAGTCATAAAAGCTCGCGCCAGTCCTTGATTGTGGGGCAAACGCACAATGTGATGCACCCCACTAGCCTTGGCAACCGCCACGGTGCGATCGCGGCTACCATCATCAATCACTAACCATTCAATACAGTCGATGCCTGGCAACTGACGCGGCAGCTCTGCCAAGGTTGCGCCCAAGGTCTCTTCTTCGTTGTAGCAGGGAATTTGGATAATCAGCTTTGTCATAGATGACCCTTTTCAGCGCGGTATAGAAGCTTGGTGTTCCTACCAGGAGTGTGCGGCATGTCTAGAGAAGAGCGATCGCTTCGGTACTATTTTAGAGAGAGAAGTGTCGTTGTTGAACCTGATTAGTCTTCCTGTTGAGCAAATGGCTAGCACCTGATGACGATCACTATACGACCTATGTTTATGGACTAGCTAGGGATGGTTGCCTAAATTCCTAGCCACTGATGATTGGGTGGTGCTGAATCAGGGTGTCAAGCTTAAATGAGAAGCACTGAAACCTCCTGCAAACATCTGCAGAGTTATCTGACTATTCAGCAATGCCTCATAGAGAATTAGAGATGGGTTGCTGGTGTTCTTCTCCCCTACTATGCTGATAGAGATAATAAATAAGCGATCGCTCTCTCAATGTACAGAAAAGCGATCGCCCCTTAAGCTTTCTCTTGACATTAAACTGTTTCTCAACGGCTCATGTATTTCCTCAAAACATCAATAAGCTGATCGAGACGACGTTGGATACTTTTGATCTGCTGAATCTGTGAATTTTGCTGATCCTGTTTTTTGTTCATATCCTCGATATATTGATCTCGACTGGATTTAACCTTTAGCTCTAGATAGTCAAAAACACTGTCTTCAAAGCCTTGACGTTGTTCATGCATCTGACGCTCTACTTCGTCAGCCATGGCAGCAAATTCACAATCAATTTTGTTTTGCATCTCACACAGCTCTTTCTCCTTTTTAGTTTGCTGAACTTGATCAACAATTTCAAATAAAACGACAATAATACCCACAACTGGCCCTGCAAACCGGGCAATATTTCCCATATTCTTCGCTAGCCCAACGGCTTGCCAAGGTCTAAATTTGAACCCAATCAATTTCCCGCCTTTGAGGATCAGGTGATGTAGGGAGCTGCCAACAACATCAGCATGTCGCAGAGACTCCGTGCCTCCAGGAATCTTCATAAAATTGCGGATGGCCATAGAGCCAACCTTCACGCCCAGCTCATCAGCAAGACTAGAGAATAGACGATAGGGAATGCTAAATCTAGGCTGGTTGGGGTTTGTGCTGTAGGATCCACTGCCATAGTTAGCTTCCAGGATGACTTCATAGTCTGCAAAGGTTGGGCTTGAGAACACTTCTTCTACTTC
>DATNRH010000916.1 GCA_036703605.1 Candidatus Obscuribacterales bacterium
TCAGAAGGTCTACTATGACACAACTTCTTGTTCAACTCATCATGGGACTCGGATTAACAGGCGGAATGGCGATCGCCGCCATCCTTCCAGTCCAGGCCCAACAATCTGATATTCCTGTTACGGGTGGACGCTTAATTCTCAATGACACCTCTATCTTTGTCCCTGGGGCGATCGTTAACCTGCCAACGGGGGAGCGTGGGTTTCTGCTACCTGATGGCTCTGTTGTCACCGGCACTCCCGGCAACTTCAATACAGATGACCCTCGCACGTTTGTTTACGACGGCACCGTATCCGACTCCTTGTTGATTCGTACTCGACAGGGTACGATTCCCCTCAACGCCATGTTCCAAGTGTCCACCTTTCCAGTTTTGAGCACAACCCCCAACGGTGTACCGGCGATCGGTGATACAGGATCTGTCTTAGGAACTCTGACATTTCGAGGTTTTACGGCAGCAGGGGAACCCGCCTTTTTCAACAACATTCCCACAGAACTAGAATTTCAAGTCACCGCCCTCACTCCATCTTCCGAAGTCCTGAGAGCCGGAGCTGCTAATGGCGATATTAGTATTGCTAACCCAACAACCGAATATCGAACCTTGCCAACTGTTTTAACAGAATCTGGTTCTGTAGATACCTCTGGGGGCAGCTTTAACGTAGGTCGCTCCACGGCTGTGGTATTTGTCCAACATCAACCTAATGACCCCGTCACAGGCGATCGCGTTGCTCCCGTTGATTTTCCGGGGCTTGGGGCAGATGCGTTCAATATCGAACGCTTTGGTATTACTTATGCTGCAGATATTGAGACTAATTTGACTGGCGGATCCGTCACCGTATCTGACCCACCCGGCTTCGGTACTACAGGCAACACCCCTGCCTTACCTCCCAGTGTTGTCTTCACCCAGCCAGTTATCACCATCGTTCCCCAATTTACGCCCGGTATTTGGAACCCTACAAATCCTTTCTTAGGTGGCAGTCAATTCACACCTGTCTTACCCGACATTTTTGGTGTTGTTTTTGTCTTTGTCAGTGTGCCTAGTGGACTTGTCTTTGATCCACCGATCCTAGCCAGTGCTGATCAAAGTAGCGTTGGTTTTGAGTTTGAAATGACTCCCCGCCCCGTGCCCATTGGTTTAGCTAGCCGTGTCTTTCCCGGTATGTCGGGAGAGCGAATGCGCAACGATTCTATCTTCACAGCAATTACCGAGTTTCCTGAGCATGTTAATGTACGCGATCGCTTTACGGTGATCGTAGAGGGACGAAACCTAGGAGAATTTAGCCCCGGTGATACGGTTGTCTTTAGCGACTATGCTGACCAGCTTGGTGATTTGCTCATAGATGGACAAGGCGTGACTCGTTTTGTGATTGGCGGTATTGAACCTAGCACCGATCTATCCGATCCGCGCATTTTTCCTGTACGACTTGAATTCAATACTGCTAGCGCTAGCTTTGAAATGCGCCCCACGCTCCTAGATGACGCTGTCATTGGCTCTAGCCCAAGCTCTAGTTCGGAGGACATGCTGCAATCGTCGGATGACCCTGTTGATTCATCACCAGAAGAGGCGATCGCCTCTGGAGTTCATACAACTCAACCCTAGCTCATGCTGGCAATGCTCCTAGGTATCCTATCCATCATCAGCATTGCTAGTAGGCATGACGTTCTAGACAGTGCTGTAGACTATCCCATCTGCTTGTATCCCAGGCGTTGCTGAATCTAGGTATGAATCGCAATATCTACCCTCACCTTAGCCTTCTACCCAAAAGGAGATGGGACAAGGATTTTAGCTCCCTTCTCCCTAGGGAGAAGGGTTGAAGATGAGGGCGGTTCATCCTGCTATTCAGCAACGCCGTATCCCGTCTGCTTGGAGTAGGGATTATGTTGTGTAGCTCTTTAAGCGGAATCACTATGCTGATCAAGCCTAGAGGAATGCTCTGGGCTTGATTTTTGATCACATCCGGTGAGACACACCATTCATTTAAGCC
>DATNRH010000917.1 GCA_036703605.1 Candidatus Obscuribacterales bacterium
ATGTTGCGGCCACCGCATTATTGGCAGAGGGCCGCGCCGTTGCGTAGTTCACTTCATATGTCCCGGTGGCAACGTCCGTAATGCTGCTGACATTGAAGCTATCCCGAATCGCAACAACACCCGTCCCATTAAAGTTCACCCATGCCTTTGCGATACCCTGCTGCGTCTTGTCGATCTCAAACGGCGCACCGGAGGCACCCTGAAGCTGACCTGCTTTGATTATTCCGCTCATGGGTTAGTCTCCGTGAATCGTGACGCAGACGTAGCCTGTGTCAATGAAAGTGTCGTTCGATTGTCTGACAGCCACGTTCACCTTATTCACCGTTGGTGATCCAGCCCAACAGAACACGTTATCTGCTGTGGTGTGGGTCGCGTAATTTACAGCGGACCTTGGGGTGGCAAAATTGACCTCATACTGACCCACAGCAGTATCAGTGATGCTCGAAACATTGAAGCTGTCCAATATCGCAACCGTGCCAGTCCCAACGAAAGCCACCCACGCCTTCGCCGCCCCCTGAAGCACGTTGTCCACGGGGGTGGGTCCAACCGTGTCGCCCTGGAGTTGATCTGTCTTGATGGTCATGGATCAGTCTCCGAAGATCGACATAGATACTGTTAGTGGATCAACAGCGGTGCTTGTGTCCGCCGTTAACTCGTTATAAGTCTGCAGCGTTATGCTGGAAACGCTTCTGGCCCCCTCAAGAACCCCAGTGCTGCCACGACTTACTGCGATGTGCATAGCGACAGCCGCGTAATTAGCGTTTGCCATCGCATTACTGAAGTTGAGGGTGTAGTCACCAGTACCGTTATCGGTGAGACTGCTGATATTGAAGCTGTCACGAATCGCCACCGTCCCGGTGCCATTGAAGTTCACCCAAGCCCTGCAGAACTGGCCTACCTCTGTGCCACCTGAGTCCTTGACGACTGGTGGTATACCTACTGCTGCCGAGTGAAGCTCGTCTGTCTTGATGGTCATACGATCACCCACATCGTATTAGCTGCACTCACATCAACCGTGTACCCAGTAGTTACTTCTATTGGGCCTACGCTCATACCGTTGGTATTGGTAGGAAAGGTGATGTTCTCTGAGATGACTCGTGCGTTAGTCCTGATGACTGAGTCCACTCCTAGGGAAGGCCCGCCGCCTGCTGGCTTCCAGATTGAGTTGGTGTTGTCCCAGGCTAGGAGCTTCTTGACTGTGCTGTTCCAATAGAGAGCACCCTCCATGAGAGGGTTGCCATCATTGTCTAGAGTTGGATCAGATGCTTTGGATCCCAGGTAGCGATCATCAAAGCTGTCATAGGAAGCTGCAGCAGCAGCTGCAGAA
>DATNRH010000918.1 GCA_036703605.1 Candidatus Obscuribacterales bacterium
TAATAAAGCATGCACCGAAGCCTAGTTCTGTCTATCTAGCTGTCCTCTAAGGCCCTCCAGCCGAGGGAAGCACAAACTGCCCCAGCTCTCTGAGAAATAAGCCTAGGATTGTCGCAAAAAGGTGCTGGGGGTCAACAGCTAGTCCAACAACGGCTGGGGGTTTACTCAATAGGATTCCCACATTCGCCACAGAACTTGGTGCCTGGCTCCAGACTGCCCCCGCACTCTCCGCAGAACTTAGGGCCCTGCGATGCAGCTGCAGGCTCGGGTTCGGCAGCAGGGGCAGGCTCAGGTTCAGCGACAGGTGCCGGTGCGGGTTCTGCGGCGGGAGCAGGCGCAGGTTCCGGTTCCTGAGCCTGGGCCTGGGCGGGCGCAGCTCCGCTTCCGCTATCCAGGTCATGTCCTACAGCCCGTGCATACTGTGATAGACTGCGAACCACCTCACAGGGTTAGGCGGAACAAAAGGATACCACGGTCATATTCTTGGCCTCATAGAGATCAACGGTTTGGAAGAGATCCACGACTTTCATTCCAACAGCACCGCAAGCATTCAGGAAGTTGCCAATGTTTTCCTACGTGTCAAAGGTTGTTTCAGCGAGGCCAGAAATCTGGCCAAGAACAACAAGGGTTCCAGCGATCGATCTTTGACTCTCCATACCATTTGAGCAAAAGCCATTTTCCCCTTGTTGATTCTGCACGATCCAGGACGGAATTTGTTGGCAAGCCTTCACATCAGGACCTCAAGCCTACGTGCAAAGGACGACCCCGTCCTTCAGCCAAACAGCGAATTCCCCATCGCGCTTCATTCCTGTCTCCCTCTCGATCCAATCTGAAACGCGTTGCTCGAGACTAAGGTTTTAGGTGAGATGCTTACGCGTGGTCGTAAGCAGCATCCATCTTCTTCTTGACGGCAGCGGAAAGGCCATAGCTTTGAGTTAGTCGGGTAGGGGGTACTTTGGTCCGTGGTTAGCCATGCTGGGCTTTGTAAACTGCCAATCTAAGCGTGGCAGCAACAAGCTCCTCAGGCTGACGCGACAAAGTTGATGAAAACGCAACTCGCGTTTTTCGTCCCTGCAGCCTTGGATACGAGTGCAGCTGCAGCCTGGTAGGCAAAGTTTTGTTGCACCCAAATGAGTGGGTACTACGACGATGATGAGCTGATCTCCCTTGAACCAGTTTCGAGGCCGCTTTTTGCTGCTGCTGGTGGTCAGCCCCCCATGCCAGCCGCCGTAGCCCAAG
>DATNRH010000919.1 GCA_036703605.1 Candidatus Obscuribacterales bacterium
GAACTCAACAAGGTAAAGATGCATAGCGTTGTAGATACAGCGTTGTATGCGTAGACCTCAACCCACCCCTAGACGTTTGCCCACTCCTGTAGCTGGAAATGTGGCTGGAGAGCGATCGCCTCCTACTGCGTCCAAGCCTTCATCTTGCCTGGATTCAAGAGACCGTAGGGATCCATCTGTCGCTTGAAGGCCAGTTGCACAGGGTCGGCGGTTTTCCGTCCCCCATCTTCCAAAATATAGGTATGAGGATTGGCGATAAAGGCTCCCTGCGCTTCATGATACTGAATAATCTCCTGCAGTCGCTCAGTGGTGGTGTAGCGCACCAATTGCAAAGCGGCGGGAATCACCATCCCGTTCACCCGAATAAATTCAAGATGCATCATCACCTCATCCCCAAAGTGATGGTACATATGCTCCACCATGGCTAGATTGGCATCCCAGGGAAAGAGGGTTTGCAGATAGGTGAGAGAGGAATCCACATTACGGGCATGGAGAGTGGTGTGATTCCAGGTATATTCCATCAACACCGCTCCCTTTCCTGCATCTTTTGCGCCTTTTTGGTAGGTCAGGGTGCCGCCAAACTCGGCAATCAAGGCGGTGAGAGGCTCTAGGCTAGATTCAGCAATCATCAGCAATGCGCCATGCTGCCCCTCCGGCAAGGCCTGGCGCAGAGCGGTGAAGTAACTGGGAATCGGCCAGGCGCAAATGGTGATCAGTTTTTTGATAATGCCGTCGGCATCTCCGAGGGCCTGGCCAAAACGGGCCGCTGTCATAAAGTCTGGAAAGGCGACTATACAATCCATCCAGGGGTAGGCAGGCCCCAAGGGAAGTTCCAGCTCGGTGATGATGCCGTTGGTGCCGTAGGCATGATTTACTTTCTGCACATCATCCCCCCGCAACTCCACAACACGGGGTGTATCCTCCATGGTCACCACGCGCAGAGCCTGAAGGTTGCCGCGATCGCGTAATTGTCCATAGGTAATCGACCCGATGCCGCCACTACCCCCGGCAATGAAGCCACCCACCGTTGCAGTGCGATAGGTGGAAGGAGCCATACGCAACTCCCACCCGGTCTCCCGCGCCTGCTTATCGAGCAGAGCCATCTTCATCCCCGGTTCCACACAGGCCATCCCTGGCTTAATCCAGCGCACCGCCTGCATTCGGGTCATGTCCAAAATCACGCCCCCTTCTAAAGGAACACATTGCCCATAGTTGCCTGTACCCGCTCCCCGCACCGTCAGCGGAATTTTGAACTGAACGCAGGCCTGCGCCACCCGCAGCACCTCGGCCTCATTGGCTGGTCTGACTACCAAATCTCCCACCTTGCCAGCCAGTAAGGGCTGCAATACAGGGCTAAAGGTGTAGTAATCCTGAGATAGCTTCAAGATTTGATGGGCATCTTGAATGATCTCAATGCCGGCGATCGCATTTAAAAAGTCATCGGAGCGGGTGAGCATCGCTGAGGTCATCGTTACTAAGGATCTCCCTGATATCGCTAATCAATCCAACCCATCGACCTTCAAGCGCTAAACAACCTGAATTCGACTACCTATCGATATACCGCACGTTGGATGCCCAAGTTGTGGGACACAGCACTATTGTAGGGGCATGACTCGGATAGATAGGGTCTAGTCGATGGGCCAATGTATGTTGAGAAACATATGTTGAGAGTTGTAACAAATGTACTTCAGCATTTCAAGAGAACGGTGACCATGGGTAGGCATCTACGTAAAACCCACGAGCTTGTTCACATAGTTTCAAGATTTGATACGAACCGCAAGATTTAAACCCGCGATCGCCTGTTAATCCAAAGGGTTCAGCGATTTAATCAGTTTTATAGCCTGAAAAATGGCGGTTGTGTTGATCACCTTTATTCAAGCAGGGCTGTAACAATCCCGGATAAGAGCTTCGGGTCTTGTTATAAGGCAGCTTGAGTTTAAAGAAAGTGTAATGCTAGGGGCAAGGATCTCCCATTTTCCCGGGGGATGGCATAGGATAAGAGGCGGCAAAAGCTGTGCATAGCAGCGATCGCATCTCTACAGGGGGGATTGGGTTCAGTAAAAATGCAGTTGTTGTGACAACCCTTAAGCGAATACCTTGAATGTGCGGCGTCAGAGCATCCTACTGGGTAAAGCACTCACGGTTCATACCGTTGATGCCATCCATCATCTTTTTTGTAAACAACTCGGAAAACGCGATTAACAAGTTTGTATCCCATAGGAACGAGTGACAACCCAGGATATATGTTGATCGTCCACACAACGTTGCATCTACACACATCCGAGTTCTGCCAGGTGTACCCTCGTTGGGACATCCTTCCCAGCACCGTAGCCTGCCAACCTGTGCATCTCTAACCAACGCCATCTTTTTAGTTTTCGATTCATTGAAGTTGCTATTCGGAAAACTAACGTAAACTCCTGAGCTCGTCATGGCTATTACAATCACCACTGAACTGAAAAGCGAAAGTTTGCAACTGTTGCGGCAGTATCAAGATACGCCTTCAGCCGATCTGCGCAATAAATTAGTTCAATTAAATCTTGGTTTAGTTCGCCGAGAAGCCCACCACTGGATTAATCAATGCACAGAGTCCTACGAAGACCTCATGCAAGTAGGCAGCATGGGCTTGATCCGGGCGATTGAGCGGTTTGATATGTCGAAAGGACACGCCTTTAGCTCCTTTGCTATCCCCTACATTCGAGGCGAAATCCAACACTATCTCCGCGACAAGGGCAGTCCCGTCCGGATTCCTCGACGCTGGCAAACAATCTATCGCCAAGCTGCCCATGTGACTCGCGAATTGCGGACGCAGCTTGACCGCCAGCCGACAGACGTCGAGATTTCCACCGTTCTAGACATTTCCCTAGCAGAATGGCAAGACATCAAACTTGCCTATCGCAATCGCTCCCCCCTTAGCCTAGATGCACCCATGTGCGAAGAGGACAGTGGCGCAACATCCTTGGGTGAGCTATTGCCTGACAACCAGTATCGGAGCTTCCAGCTAGCCCAGGAAGACCAAATTCGCCTCCAGCAAGCGCTGCTGCAGTTGGAAAACCGCACCCGTGAGGTGTTGGAGTTTGTCTTCCTGCAAGATCTAACCCAAAAAGAAACGGCGGAACGCTTAGGTATTAGTGCTGTGACGGTATCACGACGCGTGAAAAAAGGGTTGACCGTCCTGCGCACCATCATGAGCACACCGGTTGGCGATCCTTAAGATGCTTACCATAAGCAGGGATAGTTGAAGCCCTGCAGATATCACCGATTTTCGCGATCAATACGATCCTCCCTAGCCCTTGGTTTGTCCCAGAGCTAGGGAGATTTTTTATGCTATGTAAGGTCGCGATAGAAGAGAAAACGCAGGAGCAGCACAAGGGAAATGGCCGTATAGCTAGCCGCATTAGCCAGCAATACCGCATCTCGCTTGTCCGACTGCTGGAGAAATTGGGAGCGATCGCTGCCTTTGTAGCTGGTGGCGGCTGAGGTGAAGGTGCGGCGCGCTTGGGGGGGCGGCGGCTCATTAGTGGTGGGAGTCACTTCAACCCGTTCAAGCAATCGTTCAAGGAGATTGAGCCCCTGAAGTTTCACGAAGAAACTCAGCATAAAGGCAATAAAACCGCTAACGCCAATGAGTGGCAACCTGTTTGGCAAACGATCAAACAAGACATAGCCCACCAGAGCTCGCTCAAGGCCTTCATCTAGGATAGGTAGCACGAGGAAAAACACGAGCCAGCCCATGACCACCGACAGCAAATTCAGGGACGTGGCATATTCGATGCTGCGCTTGTAGGACAGCTTCAATTCCCAGTGCAGGACAGCAGCCTCAGTGGCGATCGCAATGAACAAAAACAGACTTTGTAACACCACTGCCCGCAGCGGCAATACCCAGACCATATAACGCCTCTCCTGATGCTTATTGCCCTAGGGGTGGTTTATGGATCAATGTTGCAACCTAGGATCAATGTTGCAACCTAGTCAGTAGGTGGACTCAAGTCACGGCGGCTAAGTGGCCGGGTTTCGGCTACGCTCAACCCTCTTCTCATCAAGGCTCAACCCTCTTCTCATCAAGGTTTGAGCCTTGAGCAACGTGGCAATCCATCTTGCCAACCCACCTCAATCGCCATCGATGCCTAGACTAGCCCATTATTCTAGCTAGTTTTCTGTCCCGTCTCTTCAGCTTGTTCAAGGCACAGCGGATGTTGGCCCGAAGGGGAATTGGATATTAACTCGGCATCAACGCTATATCTAGAAATAAGATTTGCGATCGCCTGCTTTTTCCCTCTATATCTAGTGTTAACATCAGGCAGATGCCGATTGCATTGATTTGGTATTCTATGGGTTGATTGAGCGCAGCAACTATGACGAATCTCAGAGCAGTTTCTCGAAATGGCATCGGTATTCGCACGGCCCAACATCGATCCGAGCGCATTGCCGGTCAAATCCATGTCTATGATGGGGCGGGGAAGGGCAAATCCCAGGCTGCTTTGGGGGTAGTGCTGCGATCAATTGGCCTGGGTATCCATGCCCTAGAGCCAACGCGGGTCTTGCTGCTGCGGTTTTTGAAAGGGCCGGGGCGCACCTACGATGAAGATGCCGCTATTGAAGCCCTGCAGCATGGCTTTCCCCACTTAATCGACCAAGTGCGCACGGGGCGGGCAGAATATTTTGGCCCCGATGAGATTACCCGATTTGACCAGCAGGAAGCCCAGCGGGGCTGGGATGTGGCTAAGGGGGCGATCGCCTCCGGTCTCTATTCGGTGGTGGTGCTGGATGAACTGAATCCGGTGCTCGATCTGGGGCTCTTACCGGTGGATGAAGTAGCGCGTACCCTCAAGCGCAAGCCGGACTTCATGGAAGTGATTGCCACGGGCCGGGGCGCACCCCAGCCGCTGTTGGATATTGCCGACCTGCATTCAGAAATGCGGGCCCACCACCATCCCAATGCCGTTGCCCACGGGATTGAAGGGATTGAAATCTACACCGGAGCTGGCAAGGGCAAGTCTACCAGCGCCTTGGGTAAAGCGTTGCAGGCCATTGGTAAGGGCATCAGCCAAGACAAATCCCATCGGGTGCTGATCCTGCAATGGCTGAAGGGCGGCACCGGCTACACCGAAGACTCGGCGATCGCTGCCCTGCGCCAGAGCTATCCCAGCTTGGTGGATCATCAGCGCTGCGGCCGAGATGCGATCGTATGGCGGGGACAGCAGCAGGAGTTGGATTATGTCGAAGCGGAACGGGGCTGGGAAATTGCCCGGGCAGCGATCGCTTCGGGGCTCTACAAAACCATTATTTTGGACGAACTCAACCCCACGGTGGATCTAGAGCTACTGCCCCAGCCGCCGATTGTGCAAGCCCTGCTGCGCAAGCCAAGGGATACAGAGATCATCATCACCGGGCGCTGCAAAAATCCCCCAGCCTATTTTGATATTGCCAGCACCCACTCGGAGGTGTTTTGCCATAAACACTATGCCGAGAAGGGCATTGACCTGAAGCGCGGGGTCGATTTTTAACGGATGGCTTAGGGGTCGCCTCAAGCTGGTCGAGGATACTCCTACCTCAGCCCAGCTTGGTGGGAGATCATCCTAGGCTCTGTTTTAAAACCTGCTAAATCCCTTGCGTACGAGAGAATCGGGGTTTGGATGAGTTTAAAAAACACGCCCTAGTACTCTGAGGCGGACGTAACCCGCCTAGTTGCTCAGGCGGGAAACCTTATGTGTCCTGAAATTCCTTTTCGTTTTTCTATTTTCGTTCTTCTATCTTGTGGCGCTAGGGAACCACCACCACCATAGTGCCGACGCCAACCTGGTCAAACAGGGCCATCACATCGGCATTGTGCATGCGCACACAGCCATTGGAAGCGGCTTGACCAATGGATGAAACCGTCGGCGTACCGTGGAGACCAATGACACCGTTGGGCATCTCGGCAAAGCCAATCCAGCGAACGCCTAGAGCACTATTGGGCCCGGGCGGGTGGACTTCTCCCGTCCAGGGGCTTTGCCAGGCCGGATCGACCACCATTTGAAACACTTCGTAGGTGCCGGTGGGGGTGGGGGTGTCGGGATGGCCGATGGCGACGGGGTAGCTGGCCACGATCTCATCCCCGTGATACAGGTAAACCCGCCGATCGCTGAGACGGATGAGGATCCGGGGCTGAATCTGCTCCTCGGGTAGGTAAAGATCCCAGGTTCCCAGCGCAGGCAGGTCAGGCTGGGAGAGGGTGACTTGATCGGGGCTAGCGTTCCCCAGCAAGGGTTCAACCGGTCGTCCCTCGGCGATCGCTGTCCCACCATTCAGTAGGAGGGCGATCGCCACAGCTCGACCGAGACCAACGAGGTACCTGAAAGGGTGCAACAGGGTCATGATGTTGGATACATGAATAAGAGTCTTTACGATGCCGATGCGTTGGCGATCGCCACCCAGCCCTGAATCACCTGGGCCACTGTCCAGGCTTGGGCGATCGCTCCTCGGGAATGCATGGGTGGATCCCCGTCGAAAATTTCGCCTAGGGAACCAATGCACTGGGCGCGGAGCTGGCTAGCCATGGGATCTAAATAGGCCAGAGCTTGTTGAGGATCGCCATACACCCTGAGGTGGGCTTGCACCAAGGGGCCGAGCAGCCAACCCCAGGCCGTACCTTGGTGATAGGCGGCATCCCGTTCGCGGGAACCTCCGCCGTAGTGACCGCAGTAGCGTTCATCGTCGGGGCTGAGGGAGCGCAGACCGTGGGAGGTGAGCAGCTTACGGCTACAGACATCCACCACAGCCTTTTGTTGCTCGGGGGTGAGCAAGGGAGCTAGACCTAGGGAGTCATGGGGGTAGGCGATCGCCAACAGTTGGTTAGGGCGCAGCGATGCGTCATGTTCCTCCATATCCAATGGATCGAGCACATCATAGCAATAGCCATACTCTGGGTTCCAAAAACGCTGGAATCCTTTTCCAGTCTGCTGGGCCAGGGCCCGATAGTCCTCAGTAGATTTACCGAGGGCGATCGCCAACTGGGCCATGGTACCGAGGGCGTTATACCAGAGAGCATTGATTTCCACCGGCTTGCCCGCCCGAGGTGTGACCACCCATTTGCCAATCTTGGCATCCATCCAGGTCAACTGACTGCCGGGCTGTCCTGCGTAGAGCAGACCGTCGTCGGGATCCACCTGAATTTGGAAGCGAGTCCCCTTCTGGTGCCAGTCGATCACCGATTGCAGCAAGGGAAAGAGGTCGCGCACCAGCTCCAGATCCCCCGTTTCGGCATAGTAGGCGCGAATGGCTTCGAAGTACCACAGCACAGCATCAACGGTGTTGTAGCCAGGTTTTTTGCCCAGATCGGGAAAGACGTTGGGCAACATGCCTTGGTCGAGGTAGCTGGCGTAGGTGCGCAAAATCGTGGCGGTAATGTCCGATCGCCCGGTGTAGAGGGTCAGACCGGTGAGGCTGATCATGGTATCGCGCCCCCAGTCGTTAAACCAGGGATAGCCAGCGATGATGCTGCGGCCATTGGGTTCCTCAGGGAGCGATCGCTTCACAATAAACTGATCAGCGGCTAGAACCAAGGGCTGCATCCAGTCTGGAGCCGTTTGGCTATGGGGAGTTGACGCCCAGCATTCCTGTAGGTGCTGTTCGTGGGCTCGCTGGCGAGCGATCGCCTCTTGACCATCGAGGCTGGT
>DATNRH010000920.1 GCA_036703605.1 Candidatus Obscuribacterales bacterium
GGTCATATCAAGAGAGTTGTACAGCAGCAGGCGGCCGCTGAGGGTGGTGCCTTTGCCCAAAATAATCTTGATGGTTTCCGTGGCTTGAATCACGCCAATGATCCCCGGCAGAATCCCCAACACGCCCCCTTCGGCGCAGGAGGGAACCAGCCCCGGCGGCGGCGGTTCGGGATATAAATCGCGATAGTTAGGGCCGTCCTCATAGTTAAAGACCGTAGCCTGCCCTTCAAAGCGGAAGATGGAGCCATAGACATTGGGCTTGTCGAGCAGCACACAGGCATCGTTCACCAGGTAGCGGGTGGGGAAGTTGTCGGTGCCATCCACCACAATGTCGTAGGGACGGATGATATCGAGGGCATTGTCAGCGCTCAGGCGGGTTTCGTAGAGATCCACCTGACAGTTGGGGTTGATCTCCAAAATCCGATCCTTGGCGGAGGCAATCTTGGGCTTGCCCACCCAAGAGGTGCCGTGGATCACCTGACGCTGAAGGTTAGAGCGATCGACAATATCAAAATCAACGATGCCGATGCGCCCAACGCCCGCAGCAGCTAGATAGAGCAGCAGGGGAGAGCCAAGCCCACCGGTGCCAATACAGAGCACGCTGGCAGCCTTGAGCCGTTTTTGCCCCTCCAACCCCACCTCCGGCAAGATGAGGTGGCGAGAGTAGCGATCGTATTCATCGCGGCTAAGCTGGATGTCGTCCAGATTCGGGTTCAACATAGCAAATCTAACGGTAGTGAGTGGTGGGTATGGGGAAACGACAAGAGACGAAAACGAGATAGGGCAACCCAGAGTTCAGCTAGGAGCGATCGCCCCCCTTGGACTGAATGACGATCGGCTCAGCCTGAAACTGATGGTGTGGGTCTAACTTCCAGCATAAAAGGTCTTGGGGAATGCCGTGGCGAACTGAAACGATGATGTAAGAATAGTCCGGCCAAGCGCAGAGGCGATCGCATTCTGACGGACGGGCGGGATGGTCGGGGTGAGAATGGTAAATCCCAATTAAATTGGGGGTTCCGTCTCGATGGGTCAGGGTTCGAGCATAGCGCTGGGCCCGCAGTAAATCTTGAGGATCAATCCAATATCGGCGCGATCGCTGATCCTGCTGACGATCAACAACCAAGGACGGCTGAGCATTCGCCATCTGTTCAGCAGCGTCCATGTCCCAAGCATTGCGGGTGGGAATCACCTCTAGCAGCGATCGCTGGCTATCGGGAGTCGTGATGCCAATCAACAATCCACAGCATTCGTCTGGGTACGTCTGCTGGGCATGGTCGAACAGCAACTCAGCATGATCAGAGGTCAGATGCAGCACAGCGGCCCTTGTCCCTTCCGTAAACCATGAGACGACAGTTTTTCATTGTAAGGCTGGAACGAGAGTCTCAGGACATCGGGTCTGGGGAAAACTATTGCAAAATATTACACTCTGCCAGCCCATGTGCGATCGCTCCAAGTAACGTATCATCATACCCGCAGAGCGATCGCAAAGTGGGTTGAGCGATATGGGTTGTTGGATGAAAATAGCCTCCACAGGCGGTGCAGCCTTGTTCAGCCTAGGCGGGCTGCAGGGGTGTGGGATACCCCTACAGAAAAATCTAAGTCCTGCCCCACCATCATCGGACAATCTTGCCCAGGGACAAACGGTGACCAGTATGGATGGCACCTTTACGTTAACGTTGCCGAAAGGATGGCAGCGCGCACGCGATCTCCATGACCATGCTGATCTGCAAGTTTCTTATGAAGCTGAACAGCTTTACATCATTGTATTGAGAGATCTAAAAACATCAGGCGGCGATCGCTTAGATCTGTCCATTAACGATCACGCTATCCTCACCCTCAAGGCCCTTAGCAGTCGTCTAGTGGAACCCACCATCAGTCCACCCACAGCCGTGCAACGCATTGGTTCCTACCGAGCCCGACAAGTGGAGGTACAAGGACATCTAGACAGCGTAGCCGTCACCTACCTGCACACCACGATTGAAACTCGCCATGCCTTCTATCAGATCCTGGCATGGACAGCACCGGAGCAATTTGACAGCCATCGAGAAGAGCTTCAAAGGGTGATCGATAGTTTCCAAGAACTTTCCCAGCCTCTACCCTCACGGGATGAATCAGAGCCCAGTGAGTCAGAGCCCAGCGAGTTAGAGCCCAGTGCACCGCCTGAAAACGCGTCAGAGAGTACGTCACCCGAAGGCGAGGACAACACTTCAGCACCTCAGGAACAAGCCCCTAGCGATCTAGCACCAGAAGCCTCTGAGTCCCTGCCGGACGAGGAGAGCGATCGCTCCACGTCGGATATCACAAACGAACCTAATCCGAACGAGCCCAATGCCATGCCGCAGGATCCCTAGAACCGGCGAATAGCTTGCAGAGCCCATAAAACCCCCGTGCCAATCGATAGCAACAGCAGCAACGATAGGATGATCCCTGGCAAAAACGTCAGCAGCCCCACACCTCGGAGGATCCAAATCACTAGAGTGCTAGCCAAGCAACCCAAAAAAATCTTGGTTTCAAGCCGCAATGTTTGTAACATATCTACCTTCTATGGCGTTCTTCTATGGCGCTCATGGCTTCTAGAGCTGTTCACACCGTAACAACTACGGGAGGACAGCCTTCAAAATCGGCCAAGTTTTCACAATGAGGTCAAGAATGTCCGTAGTTTGACGGAAAAAGACATAAATTTTTGCCTAGAGTTATTAAGTTTTAGTATTTTCTCGGAGTTTTTTATAAAGAAGTGGCGAGTAAAACGGAACTATCGGGGAAGCTTGAAAGAGTATGTTCGGGTTGACTGATCCAAATCCATTCACCTGAGTGAGAATTCATGACTGCATTTCTGATAAACGCTAACGACGCCCCTTCATCGTCAGCGACAGACGTAAGCAAGACGGCATTACTCAACGGCGAGGTTCTTCTAGAAGCGCGATCGCACAGCGCTTGGGGAGGTGCGGTCACAGCCCAGATCTATGTGCCCTTAATCCGTCATGAGGTTTGGCAACATCTCACCAACTACCCTCGCTGGGTGGAGTACTTTCCCAATCTGACCCAGAGTGCCGTTCTTTCTAAAACAGGGCTCTCAAAATCTATTCGCCTCTACCAAGCAGCACGCAAAGAATTTCTGCTGCTGAAGGTGCAAGTTGAAATCTATCTACGCGTCTTTGAAATTGTGCAGGCCGATCACCAGCAGGTGCAATTTTGCATGGAGCAGGGCAGCTTTTCAGATTTTTATGCCCATCTTAAATTACAAGACTTCGGCTCAGGCACCTTGCTCACCTACGGGGTCAGTGCAACGCCGTCGATTCCGGTACCTAGTTTGCTCATCCAGCAAGCAATTCGCTTAGACCTACCCAACAACCTCCGCACCCTACGCCAAGTCCTCTGCCGTTCTTGAATCACTAACCAAAGGAACACCACAAGAGACCTATCAGTCTCTAAACTTGTCCAGCAGGTTTTTCCAAGATCCTGCTAGAGTCTATACCAGGGTTCATGCAGCTAGCAGTTGGCTAGGTGGTTCGGGTTCTAACATGCCAAACTGCGTGACTCACATTATGGATAGATCGATGTTTACTCAAGTGTTATGAGGGTTTGGTGAGGTTTATGTCTCTTGTAAAGCGTTTGACTCGTCGGTTCTTCTCGGCTGCGGCGATCGCCACCTGTTTGTTAACTGGAACAACCATCACAGTCATGGCTCAGGGGTTGCCAGGTCTAACCATTTTCAGCGGCGTTGACGATGGCTATGAGTTGGGCTATCGCCTAGACAACCAAGGCCGCTCTAACCGCTTTGATCGCTATCGACTGAGAATTCCGCCTGAGAAAATGGAATTCGCCGTATCGAGGTTTTCCATTACCTACCCAGACAACTACCGCATCAACTTCAATATTGAAAATGTTGACATTGAAGTCAAAGTCGATGGCGAAGAGGTTGTTATTGATGAAGCCAACTGGGATGTAGAAAATCGCGTCATTGATATCTATCCCCAGGCAGAAGTGCCCGCCAATAGCTCCGTAGAAGTCATCCTAGACAACATTCGTAACCCCCGCGCAGGGTTTTACTACTTCAACGCGCTGATTTATTCTCCAGGAGATTTACCCCTGGGTCGCTACGTCGGCACCTGGATTCTCAACCTGGGTGGCTAGGGGCGATCGCAAATCTATCCTCAAGATGACGGTAGGCATAGGCCATCTCTTCCAGCGCCCCGACCATGTCTACTTCTATTGACGAAAGTACGCCCAACTTATATAGTGTTAGACTGTGCTTCCGGCATGAATCAGATTTTAAAGAAGAGTTGGGTTCGTCATGACTAAGCGTACTCTCGGCGGTACTAGCCGCAAGCGCAAGAGAACATCAGGCTTCCGCGCTCGGATGCGGACAAAGAATGGACAACGGGTCATCAAGGCTAGACGAAATAAAGGTCGTGCTCGCCTGAGTGTCTAAGCTTTGCTTAGGCGCCTTCAATGACACCATGGCAGTTTTGATCATGGACACATTTTCTCCCCAAACCAATGTCTGGGGAGAGTTTTGTGTGGTCATGACCGTTATCTGGTTTGAGTTGATAGGTCTTAACAGCTTTTTTTGCCCCTCTCCTGATCTCAGAAGAGACAAGGCACTTGATAGGGCTATCAGGCTCCTAGAGTCGTGATGTGCTACGGTTCCTAGTCAAGTCTAGGCTAACTATTATCTAGTCCATCAACTTGGCGCCTGGGTTAGCGTATGGGTTATGTCTAACCTGAAAAGCTGACCAAGTTCCCCTAAGAGATTTGCAGCAATTCAGCACTTACTTATTAACTGCGGTCAATATCTGTTGTGTCTCTTGCTTCCCAGTATCGACTTCGGCAGCGTAAAGATTTCAGCACCGTTTATCGGCATGGACTGCGGTGTCAGGGCAAGGTTCTCACCCTGAGAGCGCTGCACCACGACACAACGTCGGAGAAAGGCTCTCAGCCTTCTCGCCTTGGGGTATCCATTAGCCACAAGGTCAGCAAGCGAGCCGTCAACCGAAATCGGATCAAGCGGCAAATTAAAGCGGCATTTCGCTATCTTTTGCCTGATGTGGCCAGAGGTTGGTGGCTCGTCATTGTGGTGAATCCCTCAGCGCTTCAGTGCGATTATGAGCAATTTCTGAGAGAATTGGAAGAGTTGCTGATACATGCAGAGGTCATTGATGGGCATTCGAGAAGACGTGCAGTATGAAGGTGGGCCCCATGTGGGCGACCTAATCATCAACATCCTGCTTGGGTTTACCGTGATCTGCCTGCCACTCACCGTGGGGGCGATCGTGCGGGCTATTTGGTTGCGGTATCGCATTACCGATCGCCGGATCTCCATTACCGGAGGCTGGCTAGGGCGCGAACGCTCCGATGTGATCTATTCCCAGGTTTCTAAAATTGTCAAAGTCCCCCGCGCACTGGGCATTTGGGGCGATATGGTGGTGACCTTAAAAGACGGTAGCCGTCTAGAAATGAAAGCCGTTCCCCGGTTCCGCGAGCTGTACGACTACATGAACGAACGGATTGCAGCCAAGGCTGACAAGAAGTCACCGAAGACACAATCTGCTTCATAAGCCATCCAACAACGTTTCTGCCATCGCACAAGCTTGACAGCTTGACGGAACGTCGTCCATCTCAAGAACCCTCCCATCACCGTAGCTCGATGGGTACGGTTGAGATGACCTCTTGCATCGCTACAATACACTTAGATTTCAAATAGACTAGATTCAGAGCAACTTAGGTTGGTATAGCAAGCATGGATTTTGGTATCGGTTTTCTCTCCAACAACGTAATGCTGCCGATCCTAGATTTTTTCTACGGGATCGTGCCCAGTTACGGTCTGGCGATCGTGGCTCTGACGCTGGTCATTCGATTTGCACTGTACCCATTGAGTGCTGGCTCGATCCGCAGTATGCGACGCATGCGAGTGGCCCAACCAGAGATGCAGAAACGGGTCAAAGAGGTGCAAGAGCGCTACAAGGATGACCCGGTCAAACAACGGGAAGCCATGGGTGATGTGTACAAAGAGTTTGGCAACCCGCTTTCCGGATGTTTTCCAGTTCTTTTGCAAATGCCCATCCTCTTTGCGCTATTCGCAACCCTGCGGGGATCACCGTTTGCTGATATCACCTACACCGTAGACCTGCAAATTTTTCCTCAAGAAAAAATTGAGCAGATCCAGCCCCAAGTCTATGCCACGAAACCTCAAAATATTTATGTTGTTGATGGCTACCACGTACCCATCACAGCCTTAATTCCCGGTGGAAATCGACTGGTTGTAGGAGAGAAGACAAAGGTCGATTTCCAAACTACAGAAGGCAAGCCTCTGCGGGAATTGTTGGCGGAAAAGCCTGATAGTGAAGTGACGCCCATGTGGACCGTCACCAAGGGTGAAGAACATGTGATCGTCAAGGAAGACGGCACGATTGAAGCTCTTGATCCCGGCGAAGTGACCCTTCAGGGCAAATTGACGGGCTTGGCTGCCAATAAAGGTTTCCTATTCATCAAAGCTCTCGGACGGGTGGGCGCTGTGGGCGATGGCGGCGAAATCCACTGGGATATCGTTGGCATGGTGTTGTTCTTTGGGCTTAGCCTCTATCTCAACCAACAGCTATCGGGGCAAGGTCAGAGTAGTGCCAATGCCAACCCTCAGCAAGCAGCGGTGAATAAAGCTACCCCGATTTTGTTCTCAGGGATGTTTTTGATCTTCCCGCTACCGGCTGGGGTGTTGATGTACATGGTGATTGCAAACATCTTCCAAACAGCTCAAACCTTCATTTTGTCCCGCGAACCCTTGCCTGAAAATCTTCAGAAGATTGTAGACGCCCAGGAAAAACAGGAAGAAGAGAAAGAGCGACTTCCCTTTGAACCTGGGACTCGGGGCAAGAAGGACAACAAGGATGATGCTGCTGAGGCGGCTAAAGCCCCCAAAGCGCGTTCTACACCTAAGAATGACAGCAAGCGATCGTCTAAGAAAAAGTCTTAAGGGGCAGATATGACAGACCAGCAACTGCAGCGCGGACAAGAGTGGCTTGAAACATTGCTGACCCATGCGGGGCTACCAGCAACCGTCACCATCGATCGCGATCGCTTAACGTCGGATAGCAGTTGCTGGTTGGTCATGGATGCAGCAGCCTTTACGCCAGAGCAAACTGCATCCCTTGTGGGGGAAAAAGGCTTAGGGCTAGATGCCATTCAATATCTAGCTAATACCATTCTGAACCTTGGGCAGCCTGAGGCAGAACAGCAGGCCTATACGGTGGAACTAGATGGCTATCGCGCCCATCGCCAAGCCGAACTACAGGCCATGGCAGAGGCGATCGCTGCTCAGGTGCAGCAAACCGGTGAGCCAGCAGAAATGACCGGGCTCTCATCAGCCGAACGCCGCCAAGTGCATACCTTCTTGAAAGAGTTTGATGACCTGAAGACTGAAAGTGTTGGGCGGGAGCCCGATCGCCGTTTAGTGGTTCGTCAGGCGTAGGCGTGATCTAAACAGACGTTCGTGAGGAGCATGGCACATGGCCATTCGATTGCAGCCGATTCACATTCCCCAATTGCTTCGGGCACCGGAACGTACAGATGTCACCCAGGTTCAGGAATACCTGCCGGATCTAGAAACATTGATGCCGGTTCAAGGCGTCATCCAAGTCACCCACAACGCCACCTATCTCGATGTGCGCGCGCAAGCGGAGACGATTGTCACCCTCACCTGCGATCGCTGCCTCAAGCAATATAATCACCGCCTTACCGTCGATGCCTCTGAACTGATCTGGTTATCCGATGGCTCCGAGGATGAAGCCAGTAACTTGGTCGAGAAAGAGACGCTGCTCGACGATTTGGTAGAATCTATCCCGCCTCAGGGATACTTTGACCTCGGCAGTTGGCTGTATGAGCAACTGTGCCTCGCCTTTCCCCATCGGCAACTGTGTGATGAATCCTGCGCGGGCATTCCCCTCGAAACCATGAGCACTCCGGCGCTAGTCGATCATCGTTGGGCATCTCTAGCTCAACTTAAATCCCAAATGGATCAGTCATCCTAAGCAAATTTCAGAGTCCCAGCGGCTAACGTCGCGGCGATACAGACCCAACCCATCTACGGGGGTTCAACATCCCCTAAGCTCTGAATGTCCTCTTCCATCTGACTCAAGCTATTCGTTGCACAGATCCATCAATGCTTTTCTAACGTCATGGTCAGCGAGCATCAGAAGCTAAACCAACGACAAGACAGGCACAAACCTTAGGCTTTTTAGGGAACAGTCCGGACGGGATCCCCTAGATCTGTAGAAAGGAATGGTAGATGCACCCTGATTCAGACCTCGAAGCCAACGGCTTCGGGGTTTTCTTTTTGGATTCATCGCTGTCTTACGGCGTCAAGGCAACTTGGGGGGTCAGCAACATCACCGTTTGGCCATTCACTATCATCGTCGTAAATCCAGCATCCCCAGCACTCTGAAGCACGGAAACCGCGATCGCTGCATCGGCCGTGAGGGTCGCGAGCAGGTAGGGGCGTTGTTGATAGACCACCAACCCCACAGAAGAGTCTAAAGTCTCTTGAAGAGCGATCGCGACATTAGGATCATTAAAATAATCCACTAAAACAGCATAGCCGCGCCCTAGAGCTTGAGGACGATAGCCCAGCCCCGCTGTTGTAGGTGCATCAGTGTCCTGTCCGGGTGCAGGACTTGCAGACACACTAGGTGCCGGACTCGTCGAGCCCGGCACCATTGGAAAATCTGCAGCGCTCA
This sequence comes from Candidatus Obscuribacterales bacterium, assembly GCA_036703605.1. Classification (NCBI taxonomy): domain Bacteria; kingdom Bacillati; phylum Candidatus Melainabacteria; order Candidatus Obscuribacterales; species Candidatus Obscuribacterales bacterium. The sequence continues at coordinate 8,730 of DATNRH010000920.1, forward strand.
GCCCAGGAGACTCTGTTGGCAATTCAGAAGCTGTCGATTCAGAAGCTGTCGGAGACTGATCCGGCATAACCTCGGTAGGCGGTGTCGGGCTCGACACATCATCCACGACGTTCCCTACTGCCGTAGCTGGACGGGCAACGACGACATCAAGCCCACCAATATCGGTTAAATATTGTGCCCAGGTATTCGCCGTGTCCTGTTCCGTAAAACCACCCACCCGAGTCACATCTTGCTCTAGGTAGCGGCAGCGGGTGATCTCCGCATTGGGGGGCAGGGTTTGCCGGAGCTGGGTCTCGGTTGCATCCGAGTTATTGACCACCAATAGCAAATATTCTCCATCGGCTGGGGGTTGGCAATCTGCTAAGGATTGGGCGATCGCCCCCAGCTGGATGATCAAGGGCGTGGCGATCGCGATCGCTGCCCCCCAGCTTCGAAGCACCATCGTTCGCATGACCATGGAATCAGTCCTCCCGATTGGATGTAGGTTTCACCCGGCTGCCTGCTATGGACAACGTTTAAGACGCTGCCACTAACGACGCAAGGGGATTGGGAATCGACTCCGAAGGAGCCTGAAATTCACCCGTCAGCACAAACTCAAGGCGCAGCTTGAGCCAGACGATAAACGACTTATTGGTCGATACAACCGCCGCCGCGGGCTGGGGGCAAGCTGCCTTCACGGTGGCCATCTCCGGCGCATCTAAAAAGGCAGGTTGATGCACCAACCAAAAATCGACCTCGCGCTCCTGCTCTTGGTAGTAGCGATGCCGCTCCTTGAGCACTTCATCCAACGGTTCTTCTTCGGTCAAAAATTTTTCGCTTGCTAAAACAAAGTAGTAGGTTTCCATGGATTTTAGATGTGAATTTAACGTGGTTTGAACATGCATAGGAATGGATCAACGCCCTACGCCAACGAGCAGAACGAAGCCTAGCCATGGGAGCAGCGATCGCTCCCAACTAAGCCTAGAATTCACCGCGCATCACCTGCTTCATCTCGCGCACCGCCCGCTCTAGGCCCACCAAGGCGGCCCGGCTGATGATGGTATGCCCAATATTGAGTTCTTCCATCCCCTCCAGACAAGCAACGGGGTAGGTGTTCCAGTAAGTGAGCCCATGACCGGCATTCACTCGCAGCCCGGCCGCGATCGCCCGCTGACACCCCGCCGCCAACAGGGACAGCTCATGAGCCCGCTCCGCCTCGTGGTGAGCCTCAGCATAGCGACCCGTGTGCAGTTCGATAAACTGCGCCTGCACCGCTGCTGAAGCGTCGATTTGGGCTGGATCCGCATCAATAAAGAGACTGACGGGAATGCCTGCCTGCTGTAGGGCTTCAACCACCTGGGCCATGCGATCTTGCTGCCCAGCAATATCTAGCCCGCCTTCGGTGGTCACCTCTTGCCGCCGTTCAGGAACCAGGGTGACATAATCGGGCTGGATGTCAAGAGCGATCGCCACCATCTCCTCTGTGGCAGCCATCTCCAAGTTCAGATGGGTTCTCACCGTTTGACGCAGCAGACGTACATCCCGATCTTGGATATGTCTCCGATCTTCCCGAAGATGGACTGTAATGCCATCGGCCCCAGCCAGTTCTGCCAGCACCGCCGCCGCCACTGGATCAGGCTCCACCGTGCGTCGCGCTTGACGAAGGGTGGCAATGTGGTCGATGTTAACCCCCAAGGTAGGCAAGATGGTTCTCCTAATTGCGTAGATCCTAATTGCGTAGAGTGACTGCAGAACATCCGTGGGGAAGCATGACCTCAATCCTTGAGGTTTGCCATGTCTAGGGTATAAAGCCTAGGCTTTGGATAAACTGCACATTTGCCATCTTACCCGACTCAGCAGGGGGTTGTTGCCCTATTTACCAGGAGATCGATCCCACATAGCAACGGAGAATTCGATAGGATGGCGATCGCCATCCAAAATTCCAGCGGACAGGACGACAAACATCAAGGTTTCACAACTAAGTTTTCCGGGGAGAGTCGTGAGAAAAGCCGTTCCGTACCCGCATAATAGAGGTTTAGTCGTTCAATACCGTAAAAATCATGGGGCGCGCCAAAAAAGTTGTACTGGCCTATTCAGGTGGGGTTGATACCTCCGTATGTATTCCCTACCTCAAACATGAGTGGGGGGTTGAGGAAGTCATTACCCTAGCAGCCGATCTAGGTCAGGGAGATGAGCTAGAACCAATTCGGGTGAAAGCGCTCAAGTCTGGGGCCAACGAATCACTCGTGGCGGATCTCACGACAGAATTTATTGAACATTATGCCTTTCCCTCTATTCAAGCCAATGCCCTCTATGAAAATCGCTATCCGTTATCTACTGCACTAGCTCGCCCATTGATTGCCAAGCGATTGGTGGAAGTGGCGGCGGAGTATGGGGCTGATGCGGTCGCCCATGGCTGTACCGGTAAGGGCAATGACCAAGTGCGGTTTGACGTGGCGATCGCTGCCTTAAACCCCGATATCAAAGTGCTAGCGCCAGCTCGGGAATGGGGCATGAGCCGCGAAGAGACCATTGCCTATGGTGAGCGCTATGGCATTGAATCGCCGGTGAAAAAGTCTTCGCCCTACAGCATCGATCGCAACCTACTGGGTCGCAGTATTGAAGCTGGGCCGCTGGAAGATCCTTGGCACGAGCCCCTTGAAGAAATCTATCTGCTCACCCAAGCGATCGCCAACACCCCCGACGAACCGGAGTATGTGGACATCAGCTTCGAGCAAGGTCTACCCACCGCGCTTAACGACACCCCCCTCGCACCGGTTGAGCTGATCAGCCAACTGAACGAGACCGTGGGCCGCCATGGCGTTGGTCGGATTGACATGATCGAAAACCGCCTCGTCGGCATCAAATCGCGGGAGATCTATGAAGCTCCGGCGTTGATTGTCCTCATTCAAGCGCACCGCGATCTCGAAAGCTTGGTGCTCACCGCCGATGTCAGCCACTACAAGCGCGGCATCGAAGAGACCTACTCCCAGTTGGTCTACAACGGTCTGTGGTATAGCCCCTTGAAGCTGGCCCTAGACGCCTTTATTCAACAAACCCAAACGCGGGTGACCGGGAAGGTGCGGGTGAAGCTGTTTAAAGGCACAGCCACCGTGGTGGCTCGCCAAGCCGAAACCTCCCTCTATACACCTGACCTAGCAACCTACGGTGCCGATGATCAGTTTGATCACAAGGCAGCAGAAGGGTTCATCTACGTATGGGGTCTGCCCACGCGGGTATGGTCTCAAAAGCTCCGCCAAACCCCCTAGGGGGCGATCGCAGTCCCAGCACCGGTCATCCACGGAGCACTCATGCTGGGGCTGCAAATGATCTAAATGCGCTAGGATGCTGAGATGTAAGCAGCGATGGATCGCTATGGAGCAAGACTCTCTGCCCACAGAGATCATTCTGAGTCATTCCCACGAAACCCTAGAGTGTGTGATCTTAGAGGGACATCCTCAGCCTGGCTCATGCCTAGAAGTAGCAGGGAAAACCTACACCGTATTAGAGCGACGGCATCGCTACCATCTGCGAGACGGGCGATATCAGCTTCACACCATTGTCCTATCCGTTCAAGCTAGCCCTCGCCCCGATGAGAAATCTTGGGTGAACGGGCGCTGGACGCTAGGTGATGCTACCTGCCGCTTTCATGCCGGCTCAGAACTTGTGCGCTGCGCTGTATCTCCATCTGGACCCTGTCATGGCTGTCGGTTTTATGAGCCTGCCATCGGTCAATCTTGATGGAAGTTTGTTATGTTGAGAGAAGCTAGGGATGCCTTAGCAGCGCTAGGGATGCCTCTACAACCCATCGAGAAACAGGACTAGAAAGCGAGCTTTCTATAGAATCTGTCGAGCTTACTCGTATAACCTTGGATCCCTGGTAAGTAAGGTGGGCAATGTCCACCTTTTGAGGATACAGGGATATTGAGCGTCAACCCTACTGGCGTATCCAGGACGGAAGGTGTGGATCGTGGGAAACGAAATAAGTATGGGAATGCCCCCATAACTCCCCGGGTTCTAACCAGTTATTCTTGTAGTTCATGATGGAAGCAAGGTCTATACCCTGGTTCCTGCGCTTACCGCTGGATGTTCCTCACCTAGATGCACCACGATAGATCACGTTTCTCCCTCTTCACATCCGTTGTGCTCTATGCGATCGCCAGCAGTGCCTGGTTGCTCGGCAGCGATCGCCTCCTTGCCTGGATGCTGCAGCAGCCCAGCCGTCATGGCTTTGTTCAAGCATTGACCGACCTAAGCTGGATCGGGTTCAGTTGTCTCTATATCATCTGGCTCATGAGGCGCGATCGCTTCCGCCCCACGCCCATTCAGCTTGTAGTCACTACCGCCAACAAGAAAGATTCTAGCCCTGAGCTAGCGGCACCAGAACCCCATGCTGCCTCCCAAGTCAGTCCCCATGATGCACAGCTCTATGCGGACTTACAGCAAGCGATCCAGCGACAAGAGTTTCGCCTCTGCTATCAGCCCATCGTGCTGCTAACCAGTGAAGACCTCGTTGGATTTGAAGCCCTGATTCGATGGCGACATCCTACAGATGGGGAGCGATCGCCAGTGCAGTTTATGCCCCTAGTGGAAACAACCGATCTAACAGCCGTCATTGATGCCTGGGTGCTAGAAGAAGCCTGTCGGCAAATGAAATGGTGGCAGCAGCATTACCCGATCGCCCGATCGCTGGTGGTTAGCGTCAATCTATCCGGTCAACAGTTTTGCCAGCCCAATCTGGTTACGTGGGTTCAATCTGTTTTGGATCGCACCGGACTACCCGCCAAAAACCTTAAGCTGGAAGTCACCGAAACCACCCTGATGAAGGATGCTCAGCTTGCTGTAGAGTTGCTGGAGCAGCTCAATCAGATGGGCGTCAAGTTATCCATTGACGACTTCGGGACAGGCTACTCATCCTTGAGCTACCTCTACCGCTTTCCGATGGATACCCTGAAGATTGATCGATCTTTTCTCAACCACATTGACGTGGATGGAGAGCAGGTGGAACTGGTGCGCACCATCCTGATGTTGGCTTGGAATCTTGGTCTAGACACGATCGCCGAAGGTATCGAGACCCCGATGCAGCTTGCCCAGCTTAAATCCCTACGCTGCACTTACGGCCAGGGATTTCTCTTCTCGGAACCCCTAGAGGCATCCGAGATGGGCAAGTTTCTGAAAAAATGTCAGCAGGCAAACCATCTTTAGAGAGATCTAGAAGGCGATCGCCCCAAGTGCATCTGGCAACCGTTGACTAAAGCATGGCTGGGCCGGCATAGGAAATGAACAGACCGCGCACAAGCTGCAGCGCCAGAATCGCCAGCATGGGCGAGATGTCAATCATGCCTAGGGGCGGAATGAAGGAGCGAAAGACATTGAGAAACGGATCGGTGATCTGCTGCAGCGCCGCCAACAGCGGGTTGCTCCAGTCGATGGTGGGGAACCAGGTTAGCAGAATGCGGATGAATAGAAGTGCGGTGTAGAAGTTTAGGAAATTAATTAGAGACGTGGCGATTAGTTGACTCATATCTCTCTATGCTTACGTGATGGAAAGGTTGTGACTGTTGATGTCTTCTAGTTTAACGGAAGATAGACCGACTGCGGAGTCAGACCATGAAGCGGTGACCCTCTGTTATCACACCAGTGTGATCGAACAAGCCTGCCAAAACGATGGTTAACCCATCGATAAGGTCAAGCCGGTTAGTTGGAGTCGGAGGCGATCGCATTATCGGCAGCATCAGCCTGGCCATTGCCATCCACACTGCTCAGTTGTTGACGTACATCATCGATGGCATCGTTGAGCTGAGCAATTTTGTCTTCTAGGCCACGTCGTGCCATCTCAATACTTTCCTCCGTGGGTGCAGCCAAGCGGCGTTTACGTGCTTTGTCATCAAGGGGTTTAAACGTCTTGTCCTCTGTCTCATTGCTGGATAGACGCGAGGCAACCACCACACCCAACACTCCACCCACAACGCCACCGAGGATACTCCCCAGCAAAAAACCACCCAAAAAATTATCAGACTGACTCATCTTAAACTCCTATATGGCAACGCCTAGAGATGACGGTTGGGTCACGACAACAAGCAATGGGATTGACCCAGCAGCTAGCCCTATCCTAGAACAGGGTGTTACCGCTGCCTATGGTGCCTACTCCGTTCCAAAGGTGCGATCGCCCGCATCACCTAGCCCTGGAACAATAAAACCGTAGTCATTCAGACGCTCATCAATGGCGGCGGTAAAGATTTTTAAGGACGCATATTCCGCGCTCAGCTTTTGCAGCGCCGTGGGAGCAACCACCACAGAGATAAACCGCACCCACTCAGGATTCACCCCTCGCTTCACCAGTTCTGCCATCACCGTCATACTCGTGCCGCCGGTCGCCAGCATGGGTTCTGGAATCAGCACGCGGGTATTAGGATCAAACCGCTCCGGCAATTTGTTGAGATACCAACTGGGTTCGAGGGTTTCTTCGTTTCGGGCCAGACCAATGTGGTAGATGGATGCCAAGGGCAATAGAGACTGAGCTCCATCCAGCATCGACAGCCCCGCCCGCAAAATGGGGATGACCGCTACGGGCACCTCAGGATTAATGAACGTAGCCGGGCAGGAAGCCAAGGGCGTTTGCACCTGAGCATCGAGGGTCGGCAACCAATCGCGGATAGCCTCGTAGGTGAGCCAGCGTCCTAGCTCGGTCATCGCACTGCGGAATAGCATCGATGGCGTACCCTGATCGCGGGCCACCGCTAGCCAATGCTGAATTAAGGGATGGGGGGGAACATAAACCCGGAGTTGCAGAGTCATAGTGTCTTAGATCGGCGTGGAGATGGAGTCTAGATCGCAGTTCCGATCGCCCGTAGGCAGGTCGGAAATCTGCCATATCATACCCTGTTCCCTTTCCAGATAGTTCAGCCAGCTCAGGTTCCGGCAGCCGGCCTATCCCCCAACTTATTGAGAGAAGATTTTAATAGTCATTGTCTTCTGGGCTAGCGAGCGATCGCCTTCTGACTCCCGACTGCCCAGCTCGCCAGGGGAGATCATCGCCCATGAAGTCCCGCTAGTTTCTGAGAAAACCTTCAGCCTTACCAACCAAAGGCGGTATGATCAGCAAGCCGGACTAGTGTTGATCATCATCTGCCACCACCCCGCCCAGTATTTCCAAAAAATAATTGCCTTTAGTATTGACAATTATTTTCAACAAGCTCTATAGTAATTTCATAGTGTTCTCCTCTCGAGGAATCGGCAGGTGGGATTAGTTAGCAGGCTAGTCCCACATTTTTTTGCCTAGTTTTGGGTAGGACGACCGCTATCCCCGCCATCAATCCCCGATACACTAGATTGGGTGAGTCTTTAAACATTGCGGGAATTGGTATCTATGTCGGTCATGTCAGATGCGGTTCAGCCCCCCTCCGATGCCCTTGAAGCCGGTCTGTCTCTGGAGGCGATCGCTCAGGAAACTTTTGATGTGATTGTGGTTGGCTCTGGGATTGGCGGATTGGTGACGGCCACCCAGCTAGCTGCCAAGGGCGCGAAGGTGCTGGTGCTAGAGCGCTACCTGATTCCCGGTGGCAGTGCTGGCTATTTTGAACGCCAAGGCTATCGGTTTGACGTCGGCGCATCGATGATTTTTGGGTTTGGCGATCGCGGCACCACCAACCTGCTCACCCGCGCCCTAGAGGCCGTGGGCATGAGCCTAGAAACCATTCCCGACCCGGTGCAGATCCATTACCATCTGCCCGACCAGCTCAAGATCCGCGTCCATCGCGACTACGAAGCCTTCATCCAAGAACTCACCCAGGCCTTTCCCCACGAAGCTCAGGGTATTCGCCGCTTCTACGACGAATGCTGGGCGGTCTTCAACTGCCTCAACGCCATGGAGCTGCTGTCCCTCGAAGAACTGGGCTACCTCACCCGCGTATTTTTTCAGCATCCCTTCGCCTGCCTGGGCTTGGTGAAGTATCTGCCCCAAAATGTGGGCGATATTGCCCGCCGTTACATTAGCGATCCGGTGCTGCTGAAGTTCATTGACATTGAATGCTACTGCTGGTCAGTCGTACCCGCCGATCTAACACCGATGATCAACGCGGGCATGGTGTTTAGCGATCGCCACTATGGCGGCATCAACTACCCCAAAGGCGGCGTGGGCAAAATTGCCGAGAAGTTAGTGGAAGGGCTAGAGAAAGCCGGTAGCCGCATTCTGTATCGAGCCAGGGTCAACGAGATTGTTGTAGAGCAAGGCCGGGCCGTAGGTGTACGCCTAGCCTCAGGAGAGGTGCTGCGGGCGAAGCGCATCGTCTCCAACGCTACCCGCTGGGACACCTTCGAAAAACTGATGCCCGCCACGCCCCTGCCACCCAAAGAAGCCCGCTGGCAGCAGCGCTATCGCAAGTCTCCCAGTTTCCTGAGTTTACACCTGGGCGTCAGAGCCGATGTGGTTCCCGCCGATGCCGACTGCCATCACATCATCGTGGACGACTGGCAGCAGATGGAAGACGCCTACGGCACCCTATTTCTGTCCATCCCCACCCTGCTGGATCCCGACCTCGCACCGCCGGGGCACCACATTTTCCATAGCTTCACCCCCTGCTGGATTGAAGATTGGCAAGGACTATCACCCAGTGACTACGAGGCCAAGAAAGAAGCGATCGCTGCCGATATGATCCAGCGCTTGGAAACCATTTTCCCCGGTCTTTCCGCCGCCTTGGACTATCAAGAAATCGGCACCCCCCGCACCCACCGTCGCTTCCTGGGACGAGACGATGGCACCTACGGCCCGATTCCCTCCAAGAAACTCCTGGGTCTATTGGGGATGCCGTTTAACCGCACATCAATTCCGGGGCTGTACTGCGTGGGAGATAGTACCTTTCCAGGACAGGGGCTGAATGCGGTGGCGTTTTCCGGCTTTGCCTGTGGGCATCGGGTGGCGGTAGATCTAGGCTTTTAGGATAATCCATCTCGTCAATACTCTTATCACTCAGAGGTAGGCCGGCAGCGGTAAACTGCAAAAGCTTACCTAACGTATTGCATCAACCGAAAATCACGATGACCATTGCCCACTGGCATAACGATTACTGCACAGGAGACGATCGCATCGATCGCGAACATCGCAGCTTGTTTGACATGGTGAATGACCTGCACCATGCCCTAGAACGATCCGCCCCGCTCTTGGAACTACGGGATTTATTAACCACCATGGCGACCCATACGGTGGAGCACTTCCGCCACGAAGAAGCCCTGATGCAAGATCACCAATACCCCGGCTATGCCCGCCATAAGCAGGTGCATGATAACTTGCTGGCCAAGGTGAACAGCTTAATCAGCCGCCTGGAGCGAGACGAAGCGGTTCTAGGCTCCGAGGTGACGGACTGCCTAACCGAATGGCTCGCCCACCACATTCGCGGCGAAGACCAAAGCATGATTCGCTTTTTGCAGGCCCAGAACCAGACCCTGTTGCAACCTACCCTAAACCACTGATGATCATCCCTTGGCTATCCCCTCTGGCCCAGTTGGCCTCCCCCGGTTCCATCGCCTTTGAGCTGGGCCCGATCGCCATACGCTGGTATGGGCTGCTGATTGCCACGGCGCTGATTATCGGCATGTCGTTGGCGCAGCGGTTGGGTAAACAGTTTGGGTTGACCTCCGACCAGATTGGCGAGTTGGCCATTTGGCTGGTCTGCGGAGCCATTCCGGGGGCACGGCTCTACTACGTGGCCTTTGAGTGGTCGCGCTATGCGGAACACCCCTGGCGGGTGCTGGCAATTTGGCAGGGGGGCATTGCGATTCATGGCGCAATCCTAGGGGGGGCGATCGCCACTCTGCTGTTTGCCCGGCGCAATCGGCTCTCCTTTTGGCAATTGGCAGATGTGGTGGCCCCGTCGCTGATCTTGGGCCAGGCCCTGGGTCGCTGGGGCAATTTTTTCAACTCCGAAGCCTTTGGCCGGCCCACGGATGTGCCTTGGCGGCTGTATATTCCCCCGGCCCAGCGCCCTCCGGGCCTGGCCGATGTGGCCTACTACCATCCCACGTTTCTCTACGAATCTCTGTGGAACTTGGGAGTTTTGGCTATTTTGCTGGGTCTGTTTGTCTGGGGATTGCGCCATCCGGGACGGCTGAAGCGCGGCACGATCTTTTTGGTCTATGCGGTGGCCTATAGTCTGGGTCGGGTGTGGATTGAGGCACTGCGGCTGGATAGCCTCATGCTGGGGCCGCTGAGGGTGGCGCAGGTGGTGAGCTTGACGGGGATTGCGTTGGGCGTCGTTGGACTGGTGTGGCTGTATGGTCTAAAGCGATCGCTCCCCGATACTCAAAATCCCCCAGTGTCGTAACCCCGTAACCTAGCCGCTGGCGGACATCAAAAAGCTAATCCGCCTATCCCGCCAGAAGGGATCCCTTCAAGCCATTTGCAAGGAACGACCAAACAAGTGAGGGGGTGGAAGCGGTTCATTGTTGTCTTGCGCTGAGGTGATCAGCAACTCCAGGACGGCCTGAGCATTGGCCAGTGCTTCGGCGTAGGTGGTGCCGTGGGTGTGGCAAAATTCGCCCCATTCTGGCAGGCTAACCACGTAGCATTGGTCGTCTTCTGACCACTGAATCAGGATCGTATAGTAGCTCGT
>DATNRH010000921.1 GCA_036703605.1 Candidatus Obscuribacterales bacterium
TGGACCGCTCTCTACGGTATTCGCTACGAGCAAGTCATTACCGATACCGATGATGTGCAACCCTACAACACCATGCCGATGATCATGATGAGCCCCAACCTCGATGCACCAGCTGCAACTGCGTTTAATGCTCGCAATCACAAGCAGGTTGATGACAACATCGATTTAACCCTGCTGCTCCGCTACCAGCCTACGTCCGAGGATACTGTAGAGTTTGGCTACGCACGCAAAACCCGCTCACCCAACCTCTATGAGCGCTACACATGGGGCAGGAACACCATGGCAATGACCATGATTGGCTGGTATGGCGATGGCAATGGCTATGTGGGTGATATTGACCTGGATCCGGAGACTGCACATACCCTGAGCGCTGCCTATAGCAAAAAGGCTTCAGATAACCGTTGGGAATACACCATCAGTCCCTATTACACCTACGTGGATGATTTTATTGATGCTACTCAGATCGGTACATTCAATCCGAGAATGGTAATGTCCGTTACACGACCCAGGTTGCAATTTACCAATATCGACGCCGAGTTTTACGGTCTGGATATAAATGGTTCCCGCCTTCTTTCCCAATCTGGCAAGTGGGGCACCGTGAACCTGAAAGCCCGTGCCTCCTACACCCGAGGCAAACGCAAGGACGGCCCGGAAGACCTCTACCACATCATGCCACTTAATGTGAAAATCGCTTTGGAACAGTCTTTTCAGCAGTGGGCCAATACCATTGAACTGGAGTGGGTCGATGAAAAAGACGACGTGGACCAGGTTCGTCTGGAAAATAAAACGGCCAAATATACCCTCCTGAACATATTCACCCAATACCGTGGGCATAACACCACGCTCAATTTTGGTGTACGTAATCTGCTGGATGAGAGCCATGACTTGCCTTTGGGTGGTGTAAGTCTGGCCCAATGGCGTGATGATGGCATGACGGGGCCCTTTGAATCACTCCACGGTCCCGGCCGCTCTGCAGAGATGGGAATTCGTTACGATTTCTAGCAGGGCCTTTCGATCAATCACCACCAACAGGGGGCACATCTTGCCCTCTGTTGGCCTGTCGTCACGCCACTTACCCTTTTTGCAATATCGGAGTCATAGCTCTCCCACCGCGCCTGCACGAATCAATTCCCAGAGATACTACCCCTTGAGGGCATGCCGCCATTAGGGCACATTCCATGCTTTTTATACCCACCCATCGGCTCTAAAGACTGCACAGCCCCACCTCAACGACCAACCTTGACAGTCTAACCACTTGTTCTAACATAACTTTTAGGCCAACTGTAAATATAATTTATACAGGTGGCTCACATGCGGTTTATGGAAAAGCCATACAGGTAGACGGAAAGAGCCTGAGACAACAGACCGAACATGGCAGCCGTTTTATCGTTGCAGCTCTGCTGCTACAAAGCTTCGGGTACTGGTGTGTCAGGCCACGCAAGTCAGGAGGACATTATGAATGACTTAAGTCTGACCAACCCTTTTCGCTCTCTCATTGCCGCCCTTGAGAAGCGGGATGAATACACGGCTGGTCACGATCAGCGAACGAAGCTGATTGCGTTGGATATTGGCGAGCAATGTAACCTGGAAGCTGAGGAGCTGGCGATCCTCGAAATTGCGGCGTCTGTGCACGATATCGGCAAAATCGGGATTCCCGATCGAATTTTGCTAAAACCCGGGCGCCTTGATGCAGAAGAGTGGGAGGTGATGAAGACCCATCCGGAGCACGGGTTTCTGATCCTCGGCACCGTCGAATCACCCTATGCTAGCTCGGTAGCCAATGTGGTTCGATACCACCATGAGGCGTTTGATGGCAGCGGATACCCCGACGGCAA
>DATNRH010000922.1 GCA_036703605.1 Candidatus Obscuribacterales bacterium
CTTCACTCTCCTTGATCAAGCCCGCGACAATGTTACACATATAGTTCAGTGAAAATTCTCGGTAGGCCGTATGGGAAAGACTGCCCCCCCAAGTATCGAAGATTTGTACTGCCTGCGCACCAGCAGTGATTTGTGCGATCAGATAGGCAATAACTGATTGAGCCAACACATCCAACAGTTGATGCATAAGTTCTGGCTGCTCATAGAGCATCGTTTTGCTACGGGCGAAGTCACGGCTGGATCCACCTTCAATCATGTAGGTGGCCAATGTCCAAGGGCTTCCGGAGAAACCGATCAGAGGCACCCGCCCGTTTAATTCCCTGCGAATGGTCGTCACTGCATCGATGACATACGACAAGTCATGCTCAGGTTTGATCACTTCGAGTGAGGTGATATCAGACTCGGTGCGCAGTGGCTTTCTGAACCTGGGCCCCTCGCCTTCTTCAAAATATAAGCCTAGACCCATCGCATCAGGGATAGTCAGGATATCTGAAAATAGGATAGCAGCGTCCAAGGGGTAGCGCTGCAGAGGCTGTAGGGTGACTTCACAGGCCAGCTCGGGATTGGTACAAAGGCCCATGAAATCCCCGGCTTTAGTCCTAGTCTGGCGATATTCTGGCAGGTAACGACCGGCTTGGCGCATCATCCATACCGGCGTCACGTCGACGGGCTGACGCAGCAGAGCCCGCAGGAAGCGGTCGTTCTTTAGTGAAGTCATCAACGATCCTTATACTTTTAGGTAATCGAGGATCCCTTCACCAGCCTGACGCCCCTCCCAAATGGCCGTCACCACCAAGTCCGAACCACGCACCATGTCCCCACCGGCAAATACCTTGGGATTACTGGTCTGGAACTTGAATGGTTGCTCCTCAGGAGCAACCACACCTTGCCAGCTGTTGAGCTCAACACCGATATCCGTTAGCCAAGGGGCTGGGCTAGGCTGGAAACCAAAAGCGATTAACACCAGATCAGCTGGAAGAATTTCTTCACTACCAGCGATGGGGACAGGACGACGACGTCCCCGCTCATCGGGCTCACCCAGCTCAGTGGTCACGACCTTGACACCTTCCACCCGACCATTGCCGACAATTTCAATAGGCTGGCGGTTGAAGAGAAACTGAACGCCCTCTTCCTTGGCATTTTGT
>DATNRH010000923.1 GCA_036703605.1 Candidatus Obscuribacterales bacterium
ATAGGCGGCATGGATGAGCTGGGTGCCCATCATTAAATTGTCGTAGTACAGCTCGGCGGGCTTTTCGCGGTTGAGGCCAATGCCGCCGACGTGGGCGGCCAGGTGGATCACCACATCCTGCCGATCAACAGCGCGTTGGCAAGCCTCCCACTGGCGCAGATCACAGTCTCGCGATCGCGGAATGGTGATCTGCTGAGCCGTGGCTCCCGCCTCGATCAGTTGGGCCACTACGGCCTGACCGAGGAAACCGGCACCACCGGTCACAAGAATGCGTTTCTGGCGAAGATCAAGGGTTGTCATAGTCTAGGCATAGTCTAGGTCTGGGAATCTGCTGAAAATTAGTTGGCTAGGGGATCCTGGAGCGATCGCCGCACGGTGGCATAGTCTGCATCGCCGTTGGCGTTACTGTGAGCGTTACTGTTGGTGAGCCCGAGCACTTGCAGATCGGCATCCACCATAATCGCCACCAGTTGCTTAAAGGTAACCGACGGCTGCCAACCTAGCTGCTGCTTGGCTTTGGTCGGATCGCCCATTAACAGATCCACCTCCGAGGGTCGCAGGTAGCGATCGTCAAATTCCACATAATCTTCCCAGTTGAGATTGACATAGCGAAAGGCCAGGCTGAGGAAGTCGCGCACCGAATGGGTTTCCCCCGTCGCCACCACATAATCATCGGGCTTGTCTTGCTGCAGCATCAGCCACATGGCCTGCACATAGTCCTTGGCATAGCCCCAGTCGCGTTTGGCATCGAGGTTTCCCAAATACAGCTTGGACTGCTGCCCAGCCACAATGCGGGCGATCGCTCGGGTGATCTTGCGGGTGACAAAGGTTTCACCCCGCCGAGGCGACTCGTGGTTAAACAAAATGCCATTGCAGGCAAAAAGCTGATACGACTCACGATAGTTGATAGTTTGCCAATGGGCGTAGACCTTAGCGCAGGCATAGGGACTGCGGGGATAGAACGGCGTGGTTTCCCGCTGGGGCACCTCCTGCACCAGACCAAACATTTCCGATGAACCCGCTTGGTAAAACCGCACCTCAATGCCGGTACGCTGCTGATAGTCGCGAATGGCTTCCAGGAGGCGCAGCGTCCCCATCGCTACGGAATCCACCGTATATTCCGGCGCGTCAAAGCTAATGCGCACATGGGATTGGGCTCCCAGGTTGTAGATCTCCACCGGCTTCACATCTTCAAGAATGCGGCGCAGGGTGGTGCCGTCGGTGAGATCGCCATAGTGCAGGAAGAGACGAGCCTGCTGATCGTGGGGATCTTGGTAAATATGATCAATGCGATCGGTGTTAAATGTAGACGTGCGGCGGATAATGCCATGCACCTCATAGCCTTTGTCGAGCAGCAGCTCACTGAGGTACGACCCATCTTGTCCAGTAATTCCGGTAATCAGGGCACGTTTTAGATTGGTCACCATTAATACTCCTAGCAATCTAAGCCATCCACCTCCCACCCCTGGACAACAGCCCACGTCATGGCGGTGCAATATATGAGGCAGTCTTGCATTGTACGCGGTGATCTGAACATCTTCAGCACAGGTCAGAGCTTAATCATGCACCCCTATCTGCACCTCAAGGTCATCTAATCCTCGTGCAGTACGTCTTCGATATGGGCAGTTGTGGGGTCATTCAGCTCAAAAATTCGGGATAGAGCCTCGCGGTTGTCTGGGGTGAGCGATCGCCCCCCAGTTTCCAACTGAGAGATTAATCCCTGGCTGAGCCCCGTGAGGGCGGCCAGTTTTCGTTGGCTCCAGCCATGCCCCAAGCGCATAGCCTTAATTTGCCCACCGGTGAGATCCGGTTCGGGTTCCGGCTCCGGCTCCGGCTCGGGTTCCACAGAGGCAAGCTCGTCTGCCTCATCCACCGTCATGGAGCTATCGTGCCAGTCTTCTAAGGGAGTGATCCAAAGCTGGGCCTGCAGCAGACGATCAAAAAAGCCCCGAGGCCGACCCGGACGCGATCGCCCCAACCCTAACGGCTGTAGCTCTGGCGGATAGGTTTCTGGATCAAAGTGAATACACCAATCGCGAACCTGCAGCAGATGCAGAGTTTCATCCCATAGGTTGGCAAAGCGTTTGCGGGATTGGCTGTCTTGTTTCGCCTGCTCAATCCGCTCTGTCCCAAACGCCACATCCATGAGCGTCATCACCGACATCGGCTCCTGGCGCTCTAGCCGGGTTTTAAACAGCAGCCAGACCATCAGGCGAGCCGCTCCTTCCCGATGCTGCCAAACGCTCATCACATCCCGCAGGGAGGATTTAGACAAGGTGCTGTATTCACAGAGGGCATTTTTATTGCGTCGCCCTTCTTCGTTGAGAAAATAGCGGGCCCAGAGCCCCGCCCGCACAATAAACGTCACGCCCGAGAGTTCTTTGTTGCCAAACAAATCCTGCTGATAGTGGTAGCGCGTCCCCAACAGATGCCACAAGCGCCCTTCTTCAATGGTGAAGCCCTTCATACGGCTTTGGGTGGGCCATGACACAAAGGTGGTGATTTTACAGGGCTGTTTGGCAATTTCTTGAATCAGCGCTAATTTCTGCTGTTTATTCTTATCCGTGCGCTTTTTCAGCCCCAGATATTCTTCAATCTGGCGATCGCTGATCACAAACTCTTGCTCCCAGGGGCGATCGATCTGGGTGGCGTGGGCCGCATAGATCAAATGCATACAGGCGGCGCGAATATCAAAGGTATCAATCACCGCTAGGGCTGCTGCCCCCGCCAGCGTGGCGGGTGACTCGTCTTCAATCTGCTCCGTCACCCAAAAATGCACCGCCCCTTCGCCATTTTCCACATTGCGAGCATAGCGAAGTTTGCCCTTAGAATCGGCACCCCAGGGCAAATCCTTCCGCTGGGTAAGAATGTTGCTGGCCTCCCAGATTGGCAGGGCCGAGGCCATGCGGGTAGTGGTTTTACCGTTGGGAAACAGGTCGGGACTGGTTTGCAGAGCATCCGACAAGCCATCAAAGCGATCGACCACCTCGACAGGCGACTCATCTACAGATGGCTTTTCCACAGACGACTCATCTACAGACGGCTCTTCCACAGATGCAGAACTAGGATCGGTGGATAGCTCCATCTGCACCGACTCCGGTGAGAGGAATGCTTCTGGGGATTTGGATGGGGCGTTACGTTTGCGAGGCATACGGTTTCCTTTAGCGTTCTGCCTGGCCGAGCTGCAATCGGTAAGGATTGCAGCATTTGGAAAAGATCGTCCCGTTTATACTGGGATTCAGGATTGAGATTCAGGTCTAGACCTCAGGCCTAGAATTCAGTTGTTCAATGGTATCCGATCTGCCCTCATCTCGCCCAAGGGGCGATCGCCTTCCCCCAATCCCTGCTGTAGCATCCCTAACGCGATATGTCCTCCCAGCCGTTCCATTGGGTGATTCCCCAACCTGACGCCCATCCTGAAGCGATCGAGGTCTTCCAGCTCTACCAAACCACCCACGAGTTTTATCAAGAAGCGCTCTACCGAGAGGTGCAGCATATCCAGGCCCAGGATTATCAGGCGTTGGCTAGCCAGCATCGCCAAGAACTAGAGCAGCTACGGCGAGATCTTAATATCATGGGCTGGTTCAACCGATGGCTACAGCGGCGATCGCCCTAGATCGCCTGAGAACTCACTTGAATACTCCATCAACTAAGACTCATGGGGCACCGGCTTGCCCTCACTAGACTGGATCGACAGCCCCCCAGCTTCTGAGCCAGAAACGCCGGTTTTCATCCAAAGGGGTTCTTCCGCCGTCACTCTTGTAGAGCTTTGCTGCATCGGCCGATGGCGATTGAGGGGCGAGTTGGCCACCACACCCACCAGGGATATGGAATATTCCTGCAATTTTTCTAGGGCAATGTTCACCGCCGATTGCTTGGTGCGACGCAGGGCCACCGCCATCAGCACGCCATCCACATGGTCGGACAAGAAGACTGTGTCCATGTAGTCGCGCAGGGGCGGAGCGTCGTAAATCACCACGTCAAACATCTCGGCTAAGCGATCGCTGACAGATTCCATCCTAGGCGACCCTAACAGTTTAGGCGCATCCACCATGCTGCTGCCAGCTGTTAAGACAGAAAGATACTCCGCCGTTGGTGCCGATCGGATCACCGCTTCTGGCTCAAGAGATGACTTGAGGAGATCGCCTAGGCCCTTATCATTGGGCAGATCAAAAAACTCATGCAGCCTTGGATCCCGGAAATTAGCATCGACCAACAGCACCCGTTTTCCAGACGATGCTAAAGTTTGGGCTAAATTCGCCGCAATCGTTGACGTGCCATCGCCCATCATGGCGGAACAAACTGCTAGAGATTGAATAGTGCCGCTCTTTTGAAACCGCAGTCCGGCAAACAATTCGCTAAAGGCTTCCTGAAACGCCACGATTGAGCTTTGCTCGGCGGGTCGTAGGGTAGACGATTCCGGCGAATAGAACAGGACTTGATTGGCAAAGGGGCAAGGAGGCACCACGGACAGGATCGGAGCAGGCATCGCATCTTCGATATCTTCGACATCGTGGTAGATATCGCGATACTTTTCAAGCAACAAGGCTAAGGCAGCCCCCAACATTGCTCCGCCCATAATACCCGCCAGCAAAACGATCGGACTGGATGACTCCGGCATGGGCTCGCCGTTTTCATCTAAGGGGATTTGCGGCGCAGACAGCACTTCCCAAGGTACAGCGCTCTGAGCAGCTTCTAGGCTTAGAGTCTCCCGTTGCGCGAGCAGTTGATCCAGTGCTTGCGTGGTGATGTCCAATTCTCGCTGAATTTCGTTGTACTCGCGGGCGATCGCTGGAAAATCTTGCACCCGATCCTCCGCCGCTGCCCGCAAACGCCCTAGCTCATCCTGCCGCACTTCCAACAGTTCAATCAGGTTGGACGTATCAACCATCTGCTGAATCAAACCCAGGCGGATACTGTTTTGAAACGCCTGCACTTCAGGATTACTCGACTCGCCGCCGAGGGCAGGGCCAATAATACTTTGGGCCGTTGAGTTCATGAGGCTAGCAATATTATCTTGCTGCTCCCGTAGCGCTTGAATGGTTGGGCTGGCCTCCGTAAAGCGGGCAGACTCGACGGCAATTTGGGCCTCTAGCTCGCGAAACTGGGTCAGCAGCGCCTGATAGCCTGGCTCTTCACTTAAGGTTGAAGCCGCGATCGCCTGATTGGGTGTGAGGTTGAGCTGCTGCTGTAACGACGCATAGTATTCACGCTGCTCCCGCAACGCCTGACTCGTTTCCACTTGCTGAGACACAATCCCCCGCAATTGTTCCGTGAGCTGAGCACTTTCGTCTTCAGGATCATTCACAAAGAAGCGCTGCTGGAGATCTTGCAGCCGATCTTGCAGCTCGCTAGCACGCTCTTCTAGGGTAGGGAGTTGATCCTCAATGAAGTTAAGCCCTTCACCAATGCGAGTTTTCCGTTCTTGCAAACTATATTGTAGATACTTGGCCGAGGTTGCATCCAGTACCGTCTGCACCAAATCAGGATCATTGCCGAGGAAGGTTACTTCAATGATCTTGGTTTGGGGCGATCGCTCCACCAAGAGGTCATTCTGGAGCTGGATATAGGCAAACTCTGGAAACGTCTCGCTCACCTGCTCATAGATGGGCCACAGCATCGCCGGGCTTTTCAAAATTTCAAGCTGGGTGGGGTAGTCAATTTCTTGGGCCCGGTTAATTCCACCACCATTCCGCGTTAAGGCCGATGGATCGACTAATCGAGCTTCCGCCGTCACTGGCTCCACCAACAGCCGAAACCCTGCTTGGTAGGTGGGAACCGAGGAGGTACTTTTAACAAACGCAGCCCCCCCTAACAAAAGAGTTGTTCCGACCACAATCCAGAGATTGCGCTTGAGCATCCGAATGTAGGGGCCAAGCTTCAACCCGCCCTGGGGAGCGTCAGTATTTAGATCGTCGTAACCCGCTGGGGACTGCTGCATAATGGGCTATTAAAATTGCAAGGTCAACACGAGATAAACATGAAGGTGGTGGTCGATCACTGCTAGCAGTTGAAGTCATCACGGGCGATCGCTACCCTAGGCTACATATGAATGCTAGCAATTTACAGTTTGACCTTCCAACCTGTCCCTCAATTCTTCAAATAAGAAGCATTCAACCTCTCATCGGTTAAGACTAGAAATCACCCTATCCACCATTGATCATGATGGATTGCACCCTACTTGTCTCACATCGCACCCTGAGTTTGAACAATACCTAAACAAGGCCTCAACAAAAATCTACCCTACCCCTGATCCCTAAGCTGATCATCAACCATACTTATAATCCAACATCTGGAAAGGGTTCACCTGGATCTGGATTATCTGGATCATCCGGATCGAACGGATCATCATCGTCGTCGTCATCATCATCGTCATCGTCGTTATTCTGATCATTATTGTCATTAGTATCGAGACGATCGCGCACATCTAAAACGCCATCAAGCAAACCAAATACGTTGCGAATCGGGGCTGTTACAAACTCGATGCCATCAAAAATTCCAGCCAAGGTCGAGCGCCGCACTACCACAATGTCGTTATTGCGTAGGGAGGGATTGGTCTCTTCATTGACCGGATCAGAGAAGTCAATAGACACCCGCCGCCGCTCAACGCTTCCATCCAAATTAACGCGGATGAGGTCTACCCGCCCGGCGCGGTTGCTCACCCGTCCACCAGCCGCCAGCAAAGCTTGGTTGAGAGATGAATTGGGAGGCAACTCTATGGCTCCGGGGGTTTCGACTTCTCCAACCACATAGGTATTGATCAACAATGGTGAGAAATTGGCTGTGGCAATTTCCCCAAGTTCTTCTTGATTGATATCAGACACCCGAGGTACTAAAACGGTGTCTCCATCCCGCAGGGTAATGTCTTGGGGTAGGCTACCCGTCTGCAAAAACTCCCAGAGGTTCACTTCAATGGTGCTTTCCTCACCGGGCAAGGTTTGCCCTCGGCGAATTTCAATATTGCGGATATTGGCAAGCTGGGTGATACCGCCAGCCTGCTGAATGGCATTGATGGCGGTGGCCCACTGGCTGATGCCATCACCCAAGTCTGTTGTCGCACCGGCATCTGGGCTAATGGTGTAGGAGCCTGGTCGGGTCACTTCTCCCACCACACTGATCCGCAGAGGACGCGGTTGCACGAGGGAGACAACAATCAGCGGCTCACGAATGAAGGGGGAATATAGTTGCTCTAGGTAGGCACCAGCGCTAGAGATGGTTTGTCCTTCTAAGTAAACCGACCCCACCCAGGGCAAGTTAATGGAGCCGTCTACGCCGATGATATATTGCTCGTCGCTAAATTCCGGGACATCGAAAATATTGAGAGTGATCGTATCGCCGGTGCCCAAAATATAGGGAAAGGAGGAAGAGCGCGGTAGAGGGAAGCTCCGATCGTCTGTTCTGACAAAGGGAAAGCGCGGGTCAACGGCCGGGGATGGAGACACCGGCGATACCTGAGAAGGGGTTGCTTGAACCGGCTGAGTTGGGAACGGGGCCGTCTCGATGGGCACCCGTTGGGACGCGTCTGGTTCAGACGGACTAGGGGTGATCAAGGGCAGGCGATCGCTACTTTGGGCGGTGGATGTTGCTTGGGCTAAGCGATCGCTTACGTGATCACCCTCTGATGGAGGAGTGTTGGATAGATCTGCCTCAGCAAGGTCGAGATCAGAACGATGAAGCTCAGACAACGTGACTCGATCAGACATTGTCACGTTAGACAGTACTAGATCAGACGGTGGCATCTCAGGCAGCACTTGATCCGGGGATGTGTCTAGGGCTGTATCCCTCTTTAACCCATCTGGCTCCAGCTCAGGCAAGCGATCGCTACCCTGGGCCACACCGGCTGTTGCCATCAGGAGGGATGCAGTCAAACACACCGACAGTCCCATCAAAACCAACATTCCTTGATTGAGCGTCTGGGTAAGCCATGGGACTCCAGAGGCTGCTTTGTGGATCGTGACCATAGTCCCTAAACAATAAGGTTTAAATGCAAGCTTAGTGGTGAATGGGTGTGAACAGTATTTTACATAGACCACTATCGATCGTCGGCGAATTGCCCCTATCTTTACTAACGTTTTATATAGCAATTATGTTTCTAAAATAATCTCCCCCTGTGATTCGCCCAAGAGAATCGAAGGTTAACCGCACTGCATAAGCCTAGGCTCAACTCAGTCATAGCACTAGCCACGCCATCGCGATCGCACCTACCGTAACCTTTCCAAGGGGGTACTGTCACCTAGGGGCCATCCTTGAATTCCCCTAGAAAACCTCAACACCATGAATTGCACTGGATGGAGCGATCGCACCTCCGTAGATTCAACAGCGCCTGACCAACTTCAGTCTATGCTTGAGCAGTTCGAGGATAGCCTGGGTACTATGAAACTGATTTGCACCCCAAATCTGGCAGTTTCTAACCACTCGGTGTTACGTTGAACCTGGCATGAGCCTTGCATCTACCATCCTGCTTCCCAAGTGTCATCCCCCATCATGGGGAGAACCCTGCCCACGAGAGCTTACATTTGCTCCCACGCCAGTTTGCAGGACGTGGGAAATACGGACAATCTGTTGATAGACCATCCCTTCCATCAGATTGCACACCTAGCTCTGCATCCCTTAAATATCGATAGTATCTGTCGATAGTGTCTGCTGAATTGTCTACTGAGTTCATGAACTATGCTCGTGATGTCGATGGCGATCGCCTATCTTATCAATCAATATCCTAAGGTTAGCCATAGTTTTATTCGCCGCGAAATTCAGGGAGTTGAAGCCTGCGGTATCAGCGTATACAGGTTTTCAGTCCGATCGCGCAGCGACGAGCTAGTTGATGAAACAGATAAAGCTGAACTCCAAAAAACTGAGGTGATTCTTCAGGTAGGGCTGGTCGGCTTGATGCTGGCCATGGGCAAGGTGGCCCTATCTCGACCCACGAAGTGGTTAAGCGCCCTGCGGCTAGCAGTGCAGGTGGGCTGGAACTCTGAGCGAGGTCTGCTGCTGCACATCATCTATTTGGCGGAAGCCTGCGTGCTGCTGGGCAAATTGGCGCGTACCCCGGTCACCCATGTTCATTCCCATTTCGGCACCAATTCCACCACCGTTGCCATGCTCTGCCATGCCCTAGGTGGGCCACCCTATAGTTTTACCGTCCATGGCCCTGAGGAGTTTGACAAGGTAAAGGCGATCGCCCTCCCAGAAAAAATTCGCCGGGCTGCTTTTGTGGTAGCCATCAGCTCCTACGGCCGTAGTCAGCTCTATCGCTGGTGTTCGGCAGAAGACTGGGCAAAAATTCACATTATTCATTGTGGCGTAGACGATTACTTCTTGAACCCAGCCACCACGCCTATTCCCGCCGCTCCCAATCTTGTCTGCGTGGCGCGGCTGAGCGAACAAAAAGGGCACCTGCTGCTGCTAGAAGCTGTCCACCGTCTGGCTCAAGCCGGGCAAGAGTTTCACCTCACGCTTGTGGGAGACGGGGAGCTGCGATCGCAACTTGAAGCCAAGATCCAGGATTACCAGCTCCAGTCCCACATCACCATTACGGGATGGGCCAGCAGCGCCGAGGTACAGCACCATATTTTGAACAGCCGCGCCTTCATTTTGCCGAGCTTTGCCGAAGGGCTACCCGTCGTGATCATGGAGGCCCTCGCCCTCCACCGCCCAGTACTCAGCACCTACGTGGCCGGCATTCCTGAGCTAATTGAGCCCGGCGTCTGCGGCTGGCTGATTCCACCTGGCTCCGTGGATGCCCTCACGGACACCTTAAACACTGTCTTACACACATCCCCCGAAGACCTCACCCGCCTAGGCGACGCTGGTGCCCAACGCGTCCAAGTGCAGCACAATGCCCATACGGAAGCCCATAAGCTCACCCAGCTTTTCGCCAAACCCAAGTAGCATCCCCAAGGCGATCGCTCCCCCTCAAGCTTCGGCTACTCCTGGGCAACACCCGTCCTTCCAGCCACCATCATTCACCCTTTTTTCCTAACTACTATGCCCTCCCTCAAATCCCTAGCCCTCAAAGGTGCCATTTGGACCTTCGCCGCCTATGGCTTCAGCCAAGGCATTCGGCTAGCTAGCAACCTAATTCTCACCCGTTTGCTGCTCCCCGAATTCTTTGGCTTAATGGCGCTGGTCTACACCTTCATCGGCGGACTCACCCTCTTCTCAGATATTGGGATTGGCCCCAGTGTCATCCAAAACCGACGCGGTAACGAACCCGACTTCCTCAACACCGCCTGGACAGCCCAAATCATTCGGGGTGTGGGTCTATGGCTATGCTGTTTGATCATCGCTTGGCCCGTGGCAGCGCTCTATGAAGAACCTCGCCTGCTCTGGTTAGTTCCGGTGATTGGCTTCACCATGGTCCTAGGCGGTCTAGAATCCATGGCCAACTACACTCTCAGCCGAGAGGTCGCCATGGGGAAACTGGCGCTCTTTGAAATTAGTACTCAGTTAATCGGTACTGCCGTCACGGTAATTTGGGCATGGTTTGATCCCACCGTTTGGGCTTTAGCCGGTGGATCGCTGGTGGCTTGGAGTCTGCGATTAATCATTAGCCACACCCTCCTACCCCAAGTCACACCCAGTCGTCTGAAGTGGGATAAAGACGCCATCAAAGAGATTATTTCCTTTGGCAAATGGATTTTTCTATCCACCGCCATGATGTTCCTCTCCACCCAGTCTGACCGTCTCCTGCTAGGTAAATTCCTCTCATTAGAGTTTCTAGGCATCTACAGCATTGCCTTTACCCTTGGCGACCTACCCCGGCAAATTAACCAAAAGGTTTACACCAAAGTGTTGTTTCCGGTGATGTCTAAAATTTCCGACACCCCCCGTTCAGAACTGCGCCAGAAAATTATGAGGTCTCGCCAGGCAGCCCTAGCAGGGCTGATGCTGGTGGTGGTCATCCTAGCGAGCGGCGGCGATATCATTATCGACTTTTTGTATAACGAAAACTTCGAAAGTGCCGGCTGGATTTTGTCTATCGTGGCGCTGGGGCTATGGCCCAACCTGATGGCCGATACCCTCAATCCCTGTCTCTTTGCCGTAGGTCAACCCCGCTATAACGCCTATGGGAACTTTTTTAGCTTCTTAGTCATCGTCGTGGGTATCCCTGGATCCATCATGATCTTGCCGGAAGAGATAGCTCCCTTCGGTGCAGTGCTGGCCGTAGCCTTAAGCGAACTGCCCTTTTATATTGCGATCGCCCTGGGGCTATACCGAGAAAAACTCTCCTGTCTGAGGCAAGATGCTATCTTCACCGGGCTTCTGGTCGTCCTCCTAGGAAGTGTATTAGCAGTGCGCACTTTCTTAGGACTAGGTCTACCCTGGGATAGCGTATTTGCCTAAGTCTAAGTCCGGCTGATCAGCCTCTCATCCACAGCACAGCACCTTCAAGCCCAATCATGAACCCTTTAGCCGTAGTTAGTCTGGTTGAGACCTAACCTAGATCGAATGGGCAAACGTTTGCCCATTTCCAGTCAGGGTTTCTGGATGTCCTCACCCAGGACTTAGGGCTATACTTCGTGGTTATACATCGTGGACAGTTGCATCTATATAGGCGGATAGCTTCCATAAGCTGGATGGATAACGCCTGGAAAGCTCTACGCAGACCAGTCCCTGTTTAGCTATCCTAAAACGAACGATGACTCAGATCAGGTCCTTTGTGAAGAGCACCCCATCCGAGGTCATCAACTGGATCAGCACTATCCTGCTGCCCATGGTCACCAAGACCATCGCCCACTCAGATCTTTATCCTTAAACCAGTGTTATGAAGGTTACTTTTGTTCTGCCCCCCGTTGACATGACTGGAGGAATTCGGGTGGCGTCCATTTATGCTGATCTGCTGCAACAGCGTGGCCATAAGGTCACCGTCGTTTCCACACCTGCCCCCCGCCCCCGATTGCGGCAGCAGATTCGTTCTGTGTTGACCGGCAAGGGATGGATACCGACCGCCAAGAAAATGTCCCATTTCGATGATCTTGATGTACCTCACCAGGTCATTGAGCGATCGCGCCCCATTGTTGCCGCCGATGTGCCCGAGGCCGACGTGATCATCGCCACTTGGTGGGAAACAGCCGAGTGGGTAGCGGCGATGCCCGAGGCCAAAGGCACCAAAGTTTACTTCCTGCAGCACTACGAAATCCATGACTATTTGCCCGTGGAACGGGTGAAAGCAACCTGGGCCCTACCCATGCATAAGATCACCATTGCCCAATGGCTTGTAGACGTTGCTCAAAAAGACTATGGCGATCCAGAGGTTTCCCTCGTCCCCAATGCGGTGGATGGTCAGCAGTTTTATGCCCAACCTCGGGGCAAGCAAGCCGTTCCCACCGTGGGCATGATGTTTTCTCGGGCAACTTGGAAAGGCTGTGATTTTGCCTATGAAGGCGTTCAGCGAGCGCGACGGGTGATCCCTAATCTTAAATTTTTGGTGTTCAGCATGTTTCAACCCAGCGATGCCATGCTGGCCGGCTGCACCTTTTTCCATAAACCCAGCCAAGCAGAGCTGAGAACCATTTACGCAAGCTGTGATGCTTGGTTGTTTACCAGCAAGATTGAAGGGTTTGGCCTGCCGATTTTGGAAGCCATGGCCTGCCGAACACCGGTGATTGGCACAGCGGCGGGCGCTGCTCCCGAACTCTTGCAGCAGGGTACTGGAGAATTAATTCCGTTTGATGACCCTCAGGCCCTAGCCGATGCGATCGTAGCGATCGCTCAAATGCCAGATACCCAGTGGCGAGCTATGTCTGAGCGGGCCCATGAGCGGGCGATCCAATATACCTGGCAGGATGCGGTGGTGAACTTTGAGGCAAGTCTCGAACGGGCGATCGCCCGCCAGCAAGCGGGCCTGCTCCAACCTCTCACCCCACCTCCCCTATCAACACCCCTATCAATGCTCTCGAATGCCCCCAAGTCTTCGCCCTAAGCGACCCCTGCCGGCCTTGGAAATTCATACTATGATCGAGGCAATGACGTAAATTTTTGTAAATCCCTTGACATCAGCTTTTGAATCTGTAAAAAGCACCGTAGCATCACCGCCTTGGTATGCCCTGCAGCCCATTTGGCAAGGAGGGGAAGAGGTGGTTCAGCAAGGCTTGCCCCATAATCAACTGGCCCCAACCTGGCAAATTCTCATGCTCGGGGATGGCTCCCCCACCCGCCACCTTCAACTGCTCACCGGCGAACGGACGGACGTCGATGTGATTGATATGTCGCTGATCGGCTGCGATCGCGACCAAGCTCCTAACGTGATTGACGTGATTCCGGGCCCCCGCCTGCGCCGCCAAGTGTGGCTACGCACCGCTTCTGGACAACGGCTTGCCTATGCCACCTCCTGGTGGGAAGCCAGCCATGTTGATGAGTATTTACAAAATCGATCGCTGCCTATTTGGGCTAGCCTCGCCCGCCTACGCACCGAACTCTACCGGGATGTTCAAGGCATTTACTGCGGCTATTCCGACGTTCTAGAACAAGAATTTCAGCAAGCAGGCCCCTTCTGGGGACGACACTATCTGTTTTGGCATCACGGACAACCCCTCACCCTGATCTATGAGGTGTTTTCTCCCTACCTCACACGGTATTTAGGCCCCATGCAGCGATCGCTACCATAGGTTATCAGCTCCCCCTAGATGCCCCTCAAACCACGGACGAGAATTGCAACAATAGTGCATAATCGGGATATCTAGGGTGTTTCTTGCAGCAATTATCCCTTCAGTACTAAGCCAAGGGGGATATATCCACTCCTGGTTCAATCAGAATCATCTAGGGACTTTTTGGCATCTTCTATGAATCATCGCTAACCATGGCAGTGGCCACCATGTCATCGGCCTGGTTTAGTGTGCCCGGCTCAGTATGCCTGTATGATTCAAGAGTATAAGATGTAACCGAGGCATCGGTAGCAACATCTTGATGATCACAAAACGGTTCGGATCTACCTCTCATTTACTTGTATAGATGAAATAGTTCTCCCTGTGAACTCTCCCTGTGAACAAGGACGCCGTTACTCAGTATTTTGGTTTTCAAGTGAGCCATCTTGCACGGTATTGCGCTTTGCATCCCTGCCATCATCCCAGCTATGACGTCGTAACTGTCTTGGGCTAGTCTTAACCTGACAAGCCGCCCATGGATCATGAACTTCATCTCTCCATGAAGCCCCTAAGATGTTCTGATGACAGGCGATCGCTGCCACCCCCCAATCACTTGGGTATCCTGTGCGGTATAGATTCATCCTCCCATGACGCTGATTAATCCTCCTCCTAACCTAAGCGCTAGCACAAACCGGCAACCTCTCCACATCTCAACCCCTGCTTCATCCCACAAGTCATCTCTGCGCTTTATCAAGCCTGTTAGCCTACGCACTAAGCTCCTGATTGGCTTCAGCATGGTGTTTAGCATCGTATTTGCTGGAACCTTCTA
The DNA here is from genome assembly GCA_036703605.1 of Candidatus Obscuribacterales bacterium. NCBI lineage: Bacteria > Bacillati > Candidatus Melainabacteria > Candidatus Obscuribacterales > Candidatus Obscuribacterales bacterium. The sequence continues at coordinate 14,413 of DATNRH010000923.1, forward strand.
CTGGTTTTACCAATTCACAACCGAAAAAACCCTCAGTCGCCTTCAGGCTGATATGGAAGCCACGCTAAACGGCGCAGCCCAAGGTGTTGATGTTGAAGAATTAATGGCGTTGTATACCGAAGGGCAGCCCAATGCTGAAGGCTTTTCGGATGACCCACGCTACCACAATCAACTGAAATGGTTTGAAACGGTTCAGAGCATTGAACCCAGAGCTTGGCTTTATTCCTACGTCATTCGCCGTGAAGGGGAAACCCATTGGACTGGGCTCAATTCCGATAATCCTCAGCGCCTAGAAATGGTGTTTTTAGTAGATCTATGGGCCATTCGAGATCCTGAGAAAGCGGCCCATTTTCTAGCCGTTGAAAACCCGGGTACCCCTCGCTGGGCCATTTTAGATGAGCGGATTAGACGGGAAGATGAGATTTATACCGATGATTGGGGTGCTTGGATCTCAGCCTATGCCCCTCTACGAGATGCCAATGGCGATGTCGTTGCAGGTCTGGGGTTAGACATTGAAGCCGATTATGTATTTCAGGTACAGCAAGCTATTCGCAACCGGGTACTGGTGTCCTTTGGCATTACCTATGGCGTTTTGTTTATCCTGATCTATACGTTGTCAGGTATCTTAACGCGCAACTTAGTTGAGTTCACCGAATCAGCAGAGAAAATTGGAGCTGGGGACTACGGTGTGCAACTATCGCGATCGCACCTGCACACCTTTCCAGATGAAATGGATCGCTTGGCTCAGGTTTTGCAAAGCATGGTAGAAAGCATTCGCACCCGCGAGCAAATGATCATCAAAAGTAAACGGATCGAAGATGAAATCCGCCATGCTTTGAAAGCAGAAAAAGAGACGAATGAACTCAAGTCCCGCTTTGTGTCTATGGTGTCCCATGAACTGCGCACCCCCCTCACTATCATCCGTACCTCTACAGAATTGCTAGAGAAATATGGGCATCAAGTTACAGAGGAAAAAAAGGAGGAGTATTACCATCGCATTCGGTCAGCCATCAGCACCATGACACAGTTATTAGAAGACGTGCTAACCCTAGGCAAAGCCGAGGCTGGGCGGCTTGAGTTTAACCCTATGATGGTCAATCTCAATTACTTTTGTCGCGAAATTGTTGAAGAAATGCGTATGGGGTTGGGCATTAATCATACGATTGAATTTGAATGTTTATTAGGCTGTGAGCAAGCTTTTCTAGACCCAGCTTTGATGCGATCGATCCTGACAAACTTACTGTCCAATGCTATCAAATATTCTCGCTCCCACAGCACCGTAAAACTGCGGCTCCACTGTCAAAATGGTGTTGCTCTGATCGAAATTCAAGATGAAGGTATTGGCATCCCTAAAGAAGATCAACCTCGATTATTCGAGCTTTTTCACCGCGCCAGCAATGTCAGCACCATCCGCGGCACCGGCTTAGGGCTAGCCATTCTCAAACAATGTGTTGCTCATCACCAAGGGCAAGTGCGTTTTAAGAGCCAAGAAGGCATTGGAACCACCTTCACTATCCAATTACCTATCACACCCCCTTCAACACTCCCTGATGCCTAAATAACCCCAAGCTCAGCTTCAGGTTAGAAGCTTAGGGATGAACGGATCCGTCAGGCAAGATAGCTTGGTAGAGATTGGCAGTGTTTAGTGTCTCGATGTCAAGAATCGCCCCTTCTAAATTGGCGTAGCTGAGATCGGCACCTCTCAGGGATGCATCGGTGAGATCGGCATCCTGTAGGCAGGCTTCGCGTAAATTAGCGCGGTTGAGATTGGCCTTGCTCAAATTGGTTCGAACTAAGCTGGCTTGCATCAAATTGGTTTCACTCAAGTCAGCACGACAAAGATTACTCCCATCCAGGATGGTCTGGGCTAAGTTGCTCCCCATCAATCCAATATCCGCAAGGTAAGCATTGCGAAGAATCACTCCTTCTAAGTTGGGCGATCGCAGGTGCAGGTGACCATTGACCAGTTTGGCGGTGCTGAAGGTCTTGCGTCCGGAGCCATAAATTTTAAGTAGTTTTTGGGCCTTCTGTTGAGCGATCGCTTCAGCAGACCCTGTTATTGGCAAACGAGTCATAGGGTGCAACATGTGATATTAGTTACACCCCAATACTCAGATCCTACGGGGAGAGATCAGGAATGGATAGGTTTAATTCCTGGTGGATTCTTTAAAGCTTTCGTAATTCCTGACCGAGGATTCAGCCCCTTGGTGAGGGACGTCGGTTAGGTTCTCCGCGATCGCTTTCTCTAGGTCGATGCTCATCCCTGCTGTGGGGTTGGGGGCAGGAGAGGGAGGATCACTGGGATGAGTTAACACCTGCTGGACTAACACTTGATACACCAAGGTTTGGTCTAGTTCAACCTGCTTATTTACTTGAAGTGGAGTTGGAGTGCTGTCTAAGGTTTTGGAATCGGGCGACGTTAGCTTTTCTGGAGAGGCAAGAACTTTCTTATTAGGTAGATCAATACTATCCAGGGGGTGACCCTCTAGGGTGACCTGCTGCTGTGCCCAAATGTCAAAAATGCGATCGCGGCCATCCGTGGGCACGATATAGCGATACATCCAACTGCGGCTGCGGTCTCGCCGTCGTGCTCGACGTTGGCGATGGAGCTTGATACCAATCAAGCCCAGCAAGGCTTGAATGATTTGCATGGGGCTCATGTGGTCAAAAATGGTGATACGGAACAGGGTTTTCAGGTCATGCTTCCACTGCAGCGATCGCGCCACAATAGCCTGAACTACAGCATGATTGGCGTGGATATCTTCCCCCTCCTGCAGCAGGTCTAACAGGCCCAAGATCTTGAGAGCCTCAACGCGCTCAGCATAGGTGCGGATATCTTGGGGGCAGATGGTTCCCTGGCCACGGGTCAGGTGATCACGCCAATGTTGGCGATCGCGCGATCGCACCTGATGACTCCCACGGGTGAGGTAATAGTGGAGCCGCAGTTGCTGATACCAGCCCTGTTGGTGGAGAAGGTATAAATCCGGCGTTACCTCAACGCCATAGCGCTGCTGCAGGCGATGTTTTTCTTCCTGTTGGCGTTCTTCGGGTGTTTTGTGGCGCTGGTCTTGTATGCGCTGGTAGAGGTCGTCGGTAATATCTGCTGCGTTGACAACTCCGTTGGCCTCATCCTGGCAGGAGCGATCGCGAATGTTAGTTTGCTGTTTGTTGATATCGCTTAAGCGTTTCTTGTCCTGGGATGCTGGGGTCACAACCGTTACGGTATGCCCTTCTTGCACTAGGGTTGCTTCTAGGACATCTCGCAGCTTTGTTAGAGATGTATTAGCACGGGCAGCAAACTTAGCCCATGTACGCAACGTTACCGGATCGTAGGTGTAATCAAGGTCAAAATCGACGTCTTTGAGCAATCGTAAGTTGGCTTGCTGGGTGCGAACGGTGGAGGCTACGACGGCTTGGTAGTCTGTGGAGCCGTTGCCAATGCGATTCACCCCAAATGGGCGTACCCACACATGGCGGGGTATCGGTTGTCGAACTCTCGCTAGGGCTTGCCTAATTTCGCTATCGGGAATCGTGCCTTGGAAGATACCAAAGACCGCTACAAAGTAATCGGACACGTTAAAACTAATGCCGGAACCGATGCTGGGCGAGGCAATGACGATGTCATACTGCTGCATCAACGTGATTAAGTTTGCCATGCATCCATAGGCAGGATGGCTAGGATCGGTCACAGTATGGCTGTCAATGCGGAGAATGCGCTTATGGGGAAAAAGCTGCTTGAGGCGCGCTTCAACGTTCACGGTGCCCCACTTAGAGCGAGGTTTCTGGGCATCCATGCAGATAAATACGGGCCCTCGCTGCACCGCCTGTTCTAGGTCAACCCATAGGGCTGCTGGATCCGGTGTTTTATAAAACGTGATTGGCCATGCCTGCGTTGGCTTCCAGGTGTTGACGACAATCCAAGGCTGAACTGGAGATGAATTGGGTTCGCCGTGGCGATCGCTGCCATAGGCGGTGAGGAGCTCAATACTCAGGTCGGATAGATCCGCATCTTGGGCAATGACGAGTCCACCCGTTGATAGCACCAACTGTAGGAGCGCTTTGAAGGTTTCTAAAATCACCACCCGCTCTTGTTGGCAGGTGGTGCTATTGAGAACATGCCAGATAATTTGTTCACATTCATCCAGCACCACGATCGCGCCTTTCCAATCAGATACCGTAAACTGCGCTTGGCTACGGCTATGCAGGGAGTCAATACAGAGACCAAAGCCAAGTAAGTCAGATGTTTTAGACTGATGGAGTTCGCTAATATAATCCAGCCCTAGAAGCTGGCAAATGGCCCGAGCTAGCTGGATACGATGACTAATGACCAGAGTTTTACGGCCGGTCTGGGTGGCTTGGCGGATGATGCCTTCTAAGAGGGAGGTTTTTCCAGTACCTTTGGGAGATTTGATACAGACTAGCCCAGAGTCGGGCAATGTAACATCTAGATAGCGCTGATGAACGGTTTTTTGAACAGGGCAGGTTAGCTGATACAGCCGCCGCGATCGCCAAATATTGAGCGGTAGGGCTTGCTCATAGCAATCTGTAAATGCTTCGGCAGAGCGCTGCATGATGAAGTCATCCACCCCTTTTTCGGGGCCAGGCAACTCAATGACCCGCACATCACAGCCCGCATCGTCCCATAGTCCGCCAAGCACCAGGGTGGTTGCCTGCACAGCTGCTTGGGTTGATGGCTTCTGATCGTGGTCAAAACAGATGTAAACCCGGCGATTGGGGGTGGCGAAGAGCTGCAAGTCAGGAATTAAGTGGCGAGTGCCTGAACGCTTTCCCTGGTCGTTTTTTTGCACTCGATAGCCGCTGCTCACACCGGGGAGGGCAATGGCTGCATAACCGGCGGTTAGGAGGGCTCCCGCTTTCTTAGCACCTTCTGTAATCAGAATAAAAATATTGTAGGTTAAAACGCAATGCCAAAAGCCGCGTTCTTGGTCTTCAAGGGAAGGACAGACGCCGGCTGTTTGATAAACCCGTTGAGCGATCGCGTCGGGCACCTGGAGAAAATAAGCTCGTGTCGCTACCTTAACCGGTGGCTCATACTTCACGACTTTGAGTTTGGAATGGCCAGTACCGGAATAGTCCAAGTGTCGTCGAGGTGTATCTGCCTTAAACTGCCCCCACAACATCGGCTCCCATTGGTTTTGAGGATCTAGCCCACTACACCACCATCCGCCTGCTTCTAAAGGAGCATAGGTTTGCAGATAAAACGAAGATAAGCGTCCGGTATTCGTGCGAGAAACCTCTTCCCCGTAGAACAGGTAATCATAAATGGCAGTTCCGCTAAGGCTACAGACATTGGTCTCGATTAGTTCAGCGTCTACGCCACTATCCAGCCACTCCTGATAGTGGGCATCAGTAATCGAATCGGTGGGTATTGAGAGATGGGATGAGCCGTTGACCATAACTATTCTGCACCTCAAACTGACTGGAACCCTTCCTGGGTGACCTATGCCAAGCCATCGCAGCACAAACTGCCCTCTCAAGAGAGGGACTTTGGCGCGACTGCCCGTTTCGGGTTGGTGTATTGACTTTAGCAGACTGGCTTTTTGTGATTACAAGGGCAATTTGCCAGTTTTGTAATCACTTTGATTACAAAATGACCCAACGCGATCGCTGAAACCCTGATTCTCTCGTTCGGGGTTGGCGAGTTTGGGGGGGGGGTTCTAGAGTCTTTTGTAATCATCCTCTAATCTTGTAATCATCAAGCTTCTGGCGAATTGACCTAGGTTCACCCCTAGGGGCGTCCCGGCGGGATCCAATTCGATCGCTCTGAATACATCAATTTTCATCTGGAGAGAGAAAAATCTGATCGAGGGGTGATCGAGGGCCAAAATCACCCCTGCGTGATTACAAAAAATGGGTCAGCGTGATTACAAAAATCACCCCCGCGTGATTACAAACGTGATTACAAAACGGGAAAATCTGTCCCGAGGGGCGATCGCCCTAAAAAACGCCTCTATTCCTTGTCAGTAAAGGCGTAGAGTCGATTGTAACGGAATGTATCCGATTGTTAAGCAGTCACAAAAATTTACAAAAGTCGGTGGATCTGGCCGGATGCGGGGACTATTTTAAGATGTCCTAGCCAAAAGTTTGCCAATTTTTCAATCATGTGCATTGAATGATTGGGTTCATCTGCTGACCCGAAGTAGGCCAACGATCGCTGCTCATGGCCGGTGTGTATCTGGCAGAACTGGGGGGGAGGTAGCCTCAATCTGGGGAAGCTGGAACCGCCGGATCCAGGGCTGGAGCCGTGGTTTTGAGGCTTTTGGGAACTTGGAGGCCCAATGTAATCACCCGAGTCATCATATAGAGGGCTAGGGCTAGCCAAAGAAGTTGTTCATTTTGCCAATAGCCTGCCAGTAGAGCCGTGGGTGCAAATCCAATGCATGTGGCAATTACAGCGGTATTACGTAGGATGCAGCCTTGGGTCAGTCCTAGAAAATAGCCATCTAGGATATAAGCGATCGCCCCAAATCCCAGAACAGGCAGTAACCAGCCAATAACCTGTGGAATATGGTTGAGAACGGGGGTATGGGAGGTTAGGAGTTGAAATAAGGGACGTTGAAACGCGATCGCCCCCATCGAAATGATTAACCCTAGAGCTAAACTCAGTCCCAGAGATAACCCTAGCAGGGGCTTTAATCGGGTCAGATCTTTTTGACCATGGAAACTTCCCGTAAAACTTTCCGTAGCGAAGGCAATGCCATCGATAAAATAAGATGTGAAGGAGATAACCTGCAGCAGTAATGTATTAGCAGCTAGAATAACGGTTCCAAGCATAGAGCTGAGATTGGTGAACCAGGAAAACGCCAATAGCAGCGCAAAGGTGCGAATCATAATATCGCCATTGAGCACTAGGGTGGTGCGCAGAGCTTGCCAGTCTAAGAGCTGTTGGGTCAAGCGTTGTATGGGTACCCGTCGCAGGTCTCCCCAAGCGAGCAGCAGACCTAGGCTGGCCATCGCCACTTGGCTGAGCATCGTGGCCCAACCCGCTCCGGCACTTTCCCAACCGAGTTGGACAATCAGCCAGTAGTTCAGAATTACATTACTGCCGTTGGCGACCAACGAGAGCAGGAGCACCCGTTTTCCCTGTCCTTGCCCCAAAAACCACCCGAGTAAAACAAATCCTAGGAGATTGGCTGGCGCGCCCCAAATCATGGCGTTGTAATAGGCGAAGCCCGCATCTTTCACCTCGGGCGGGGCGCTGAGAATAGCAAATCCTAGCTGTCGCAGCGGTACCTGGAGAACCAACAGCCCCACCGCAATGGCGATCGCTAAACAGCCATTGCGAACACCGACACCCGCGATCTCATCTTGGTTGCCCCGGCCAACAGCCTGGGCCGTGAGCCCCGTGGTGCCCATGCGCAGGAAGCCGAAGCTCCAATAGAGCACATTGAACAGCACAGACGCGATCGCCACCCCGGCTAAGTGACGAATATCGTTGAGATGTCCCAAAAAAGCCACATCCATGAGGCTGGCTAAGGGCACCATGAGGTTGGACACAATATTGAGGATCGCCAGCCGCAAAAACGGTTGGTAAAATCGATGGCTCGGACTCTCCATGATGGCTTCTTCTGCTTCCAATCTGGTCTGGGATGGCTTGGCGCTGGACGCCGCAAGGAGCCTGTATTCTAACGATCTTTTTGGGGCGGCGATCGCGTCACCCGATTGGGTGAACAACATGGAGTAGGAAAGAATCGCCCGAGCACAGGACGCTCGGAGTCCATCGATTCTCTAATCTGAATATAGAACAGCAAAACTACGATGCACTACATCCCCAGCTCGCCTGGGGCTTTTTTTGTCTATGCGATGGAGGTGGACTCCGTTCCATGGAGCTGCCAGGTTTCAACTCCGCTCAACCCTCTTCTGATCAGGATTGGAGCATAGAGCGACCTTGAAAGGCTTGTCAATCGTTATGTCCTTCCACGGAGCGATCGCTTGATGAATTAGAGCGATCGCCCCTGACATAAGGCGATCGGCGAGCCAGGATGTCCTAACAACAACAGCTTGAGCGTTAATCTATGTGGCGATAGCCATTGGGCAAAACCGTCAGACGGTCAATGTTGGCATCCTTGAGAACTGCTGCCTGGGCGCGGAAAAGATTGCAGTCTATCAACTGGGTTTCTTTGAACATCGCGGCTGAAAGATTGGAGTTGGACAGATCAACGCGCTTGAGCTGAGCATGGCTGAGATCGGCGGAGCGTAGGTCAGCCCCTTGGAGCGAGATGCGTTGGAACAGCGTGTTCCAACAGGTGGCATAGCAAAGATTAGCTCGATTCATCAAACTGTCTTGGCAGTCTGCCTCAGAAAGATCGACGGATTGCAGCTTGGCGTGGCTCAGATCAGCATGGTGCAACCGCGCGCCGCTAAGATTGGCTCTGCTAAGATTGATGTAAGGTAAATAGGCATGGCTCAGATCGCTGCCTTCGAGGTTAATGCCCGGAAGTTCCCCTTCAAAGAGATGGGCTCCACTTAAGTCTACGTTTTTGAACTCTCGCCGCCCGGCAGCATAGTCACGATAGAGATCGTCAACACTAATCCTTTGCATCACAATATTCGTCACGTCATACCCCAATGCCGCACTGGCATGGAGACCTGGCAACCGCATAAGTATTTATGCTTATTAAATTATGTTACGTGAGGCTTAACGTCTTCTGGGCATCACTTAACGGTTTTTTTAGAATTTGCCTTGATTCAGAGACATCTGAGAATTTTTTGATAATGTTCCTGATGCTGGGGGGGTGTCCTGTAAGAAATGAGTGGTAGATGCACCCTGATTGATTCATCCCTAGGCAACCCCTAGGGATTTTTTTTTTGCTTGTTGGTTTTCTTTGCGGTTGATATTGGGTGATCGCTCCTCGCCAGACTCACAAGGAATAGGGCATCACAACAGCGATTCAAGTTGTTCGAGTAATCGGGCAATCTTTTTCTGGCTGGCTGGATCTGACCAAGCCGGCGATCGCTTGCCTCGGGTATAAATCTGCTTCAGGCGCTGTTGCAGATTGCTAGCTGAGTTGGTAGCTGAGTCGGTGGCTGGGTCAGTAGCTGAGGAGGATTTAGGAGGTGGAGAGGCAGTTTGTTGGCGAATGCGATCGCGAATTTGGCTGAGGGAGAGATGGTCTTGGATGGCTGTAGCCAGGAGCGATCGCCGCTGGGATTCGTCTTTTACACGGGCGATCGCCATAGCTTTGGTGTAGGCCAGCTTGCCTTGGCGTAGCGCTGTGAGAATGTGCTCATCTAAATTCAGCAGGGGCAGACGATTGCAGGTGAAGGATAGCCAGCTCATGCGCCCCAGCTCGTCAAAGATGGCTTGAATGGTTTGGGCTAGCTCTATATCCAGCGCAGGAATAACGTTATTCCTAGATGTTGATGCTGGAGTTTCGTCATGGGCGATCGCGGCTGGATCGGTGGTGACGTGCGTAGGAATAACGTTATTCCTAGATGTGGTTGGCGGAGTATCGTTTACCGACAAAGAGGCGGCCGGCAGGGAGGATAGCCCAGATTTCTCGGCGGCATTCTTCATCTGATACAGCAGATTTGGCACCTCTTCTACAGGGCGATCGAGGCGAATAGCCAACAGATTCAGCAAGCTTTCCGTTTCATCGAGGGGGTTGAGATCATCTCGCTGCAGGTTTTCAATCAGGGAAATGTGAAGGGCTTCACTGTCCGACAGTTCACGAATGACTACCGGCACATCGGTCAGTCCTGCCGTTTGGGCTGCTCGATAGCGCCGTTCTCCAGCAATCAGTTCATAGGGTTTTGTCGCGTGGTGGGCGCTGGGGCGGACAATCAGCGGCTCTAAAATGCCATGGAGCTGCACAGAGCGCGTTAACTGCGCCTGCTTGTCTGGATCAAAATAGCGGCGGGGTTGGGGAGTGATTTGAATATCAGCGATCGCTACAAATTCTGCTGCCGCGATCGCTGCATCGTGGAAGAGATCATTCAGGGGATTGATAGGAGTGACATCTAAGCCATAGGGGCGATCGCGTTTTCGAGTCATTCGGTAAACGTAGGGTTAGATACTAGATGTTGGATACTAGACGTTGAACGTAGGACGCTGACGGCCCTAATTGCCGATCGTGAATTCACAGCAATTTTTCGACATGATCCACAATCGACGATAGGCTGGCGATCGCTTTATGGCGTTTGTCATAAAGCGCAAGGGGCAAACGGGCTTCCGCAGCATCGGCAAATCCGGTAGACCAAGGAATCGGATCGTAGACGGGCGCAACGGTGGTAAAGCGGTCTTGAATAGCTTTTAAGGTGCGCTCATCTTGACTACGGCGGGCATCAAAGAGGGTCGGTGCAAAACCGGCCACCGCCAGCTTACGATTCGCGCGTCGCTTCACCCGCGCTAGAGTATTCATCAATAAATTAGTGCCCGCAAAGGCCTTGAACTGAGTCTGAATGGGCACCAGCACATGGGTAGCGGCTACCAGACTGATGTAGCTGAGCAGCCCTAAGCTAGGTGGACAGTCGATCAAAATCACATCATAGCGATCGCTGACGGGTTCAAGAGCATCTTTGAGGCGGACATCACGCATGTCTGCCGACACTAGCACCAGTTCTGCTGCCGAGAGATTGATATTAGCAGGACAAAGATCCATGCCATAGATGTCGGGTTGAATGGGCAAATCCATCACCGTTTGTGTTGTTTCATCGTCCACTAAGGCGTTGTAAAGCGTGATGGCTAGGCTATCGGGATCGAGACCCATGAAAGTGGTTAGGGATGCTTGGGGATCCATATCAACGAGCAAAACCCGGCGCTGTCGCTCGGCAAGCTGGTAACCAAGGTTCATGGTGAGGGTACTTTTCCCAACACCGCCCGATTGATTGAAGAGGGCGAGAGTAATGCTCATGGACATCGGTGGAGTGGTGGAAAGGTCTAGGAATGGGGATGGTGAAATTTTGGGTTAGGAATAACGTTATTCCTATGGGGTGAGATGGTAGGTGGTTTGGCTGCTTGGAGAGCGATCGCTTAGTTAGAATTTTAGGCTAGGAATAACGTTATTCCTAGATGGCTATCAACGTACACACCATGTTTTGCTGACGCCATATTTTGTTGACAGTAGATGTGAGCGAGCTGTCTATGTAGGATGGCAGAGCAGAGTGACGGAACAGAATGATGAAGATGACGTGAAGTGAGGTGGGTGAAGCTACTACTGGGATGTAGATTGTGCGGAGATGTTTATTCTAGTCTGCAGGATGGGCATACTCTGTTTACGCTTAACAGAGCATCTACCCGGTATCCTATCCACCGGGTTTTTTTATGAATTTTGCTTGGTCTATCAAAAGGAAGGCGATCGCTCTTTTGTCCTTGGGCATTCTATATATATAGACACATCACTTAGACGTTCCCCGGGCCCGCCGGGGATTTTTATGCAAACCTAGTTGTTCTGAGAGCCTTGCATGGATGCTTGCATGGAGGTGGAAGCTGGTTCAAGCACAGACTAGAATAGCGGAATTCCCTGCGATCGCCCTGTATGACTCTCACCTTCCCCGAGCACTATGATGCCCTGCTCATCCATCTCAAAGCGCAAATCCGCACGGCGCAGGTGAAGGCGGCCCTATCGGTGAACCGAGAACTGGTGATGCTCTATTGGCAGATTGGTACCGCAATTTTGCAACAGCAGCAGCAGCAAGGTTGGGGGGCAAAAGTGATCGATCGCTTGTCGGCGGATCTGCGTCAGGCATTTCCTGATATGAAGGGCTTTGCTGCCCGTAACCTTCGCTATATGCGGGCGTTTGCTGAAGCCTATCCAGATCTTGAACTGGTGCAACAGCTTGTTGCAGATATTCCCTGGGGGCATAATGTCCGCCTGTTAGACCGGGTCAAAAATCTAGATGAACGCCTTTGGTATAGTCGCCAAACGATTGAACATGGCTGGAGTCGTCATGTTTTAGAGCACCAGATTGATGCCGATCTCTACCATCGGCGCGGTCAAGCCCTCAATAACTTCGATCGCACCCTGCCGCCTGTCCAATCGGATCTAGCCCAAGATCTGCTCAAAGATCCTTACCACTTTGATTTTTTGAACCTCAGGGATGATGTTCAAGAGCGTGATCTGGAGCGGGCATTGCTGCAATCGATCTCCGCTTTCTTGTTGGAATTGGGGGTTGGTTTTGCGCTGGTGGGCAATCAATATCACCTCACGGTAGACGGAGATGACTTCTATATTGATCTGTTGTTCTATCACCTGGCGTTGCGCTGCTACGTGGTGATTGATCTGAAGATCAGCAAATTTGAGCCAGAATTTGCCGGCAAAATGAACTTTTACCTAGCTGCTGTGGATGAACGCCTGCGTCATGCTGACGATCAACCAAGTATTGGCATTATTTTGTGCAAGGGAAAAAATAAAACGGTGGTGGAATATGCCCTGCGGGACATTGGCCGGCCCATGGGTGTGGCAGAGTACCAACTGACGCGATCGCTGCCTGAACAATGGCAAGAGCAGCTCCCCAGCGTTGAGGCCCTGCAAGCGAAGCTCGAAACGCGATCGCTAGATTTATCCTAGAGCTAACCTGAGATCGAGCTAGGCTGAAAGCCTCGTTCTCTCGGGGTCTGAGATCTTGACTCTGTCATCCAACAAGCTGAACAACCCCCCTTAACCCGAACTGACGTTAGAGTTAGAAAGATCCTGTGGTTTTTGCTCTTCATCTAACCCTGGCTCAGCCCTGCTTGCTTCTTCGCTCTCCCTATGCCGTCCTAATCCCGTCCTATGTCTCAACCTCCCTTCGATTTCGATTCTCAATCTGGCATTGATGACTACCTGCTGCAACGTCGTCGTCCGTTGCAGGATGACGATGTGCTCGAAAAGGTGTTTGTTGAACCGGAGATCCGCGAACGGGCGATCGCCACAAGGAACAAGCTGCGACGATTATTTTTGATGCTGTTAGCCTTTGGATTGGGTATGGGCCTGTTGGTGGGGGGAGGGGTGGCGATCGTCATGTATCGTTTTGGTCTGGCGGAGAAGCCCCAGTCTGACCAAGATCTGCCAACGCTACGCGATTTACCTCAATATCAAGATGATGCAACGCCGTAATCCGATACTTCTTGAGGTGGCTCAATCCTTTGATCCAGCAGGCGAATGAAGTTTTGGTGAAGCAAGCTAAGTACTTCGTTAAAAGACGGTAGCTCTGGGTTAGGAGCCGAGGGAGCGATCGCTCTTCCATGGCACATTGAGGATATTTTCACATCCTTGATGGGAGTAAAGTATGGCGATTTCCTTAGTTAGTTCGCGGCAAGGACGATTTGGTGCAGCCGCATGGTCTGCCGATGGGAGTGGCCCAGAAAGAGCGGCCTTGGGGCATCAGGTGCCTCTCTTCTCAAATTTTTCGGCCTACTATTACTTGGCCTCCCGAGACTATGGGCGCATTGATCGTCGGTCTCAAGGGGCGGCCTTTGGCTCTGGCATTGAGTCTCAGTTCCACAATTTTTCAGATGCCCTCAGCAACAGCCCATTCTCCGTTCGTGATTTGACCTTGAGTTTTGGCCTTTACTCCTTGGGCAACGATGTGCGTGGGCGAGACTGGTCTCTTTCAGGCACGAACGAAACCCGTTTCTATCAAGGAGGAAGGGTTGTTCTGAAGATCAATGGCCAGCCCATGGTGCAGGCGATCGCTCCCAAGCTCACCATGGCGATTAATTACAACACGATTAGTGAGTTCTTGGATGATCGCATTTTTGGGATGACGGAGCGCATTCCAAGATTCACTCTGGTCAATAACAGTTCTCCCCAAGTGCGATCGCTCGGGCGGGCTTTTTTGAACGATGTCTCGGAGTTTGGTGCGCGGTTTATTTTTGATAATTTTCAGCCTAGCAACCAGTTTGATTTTGCCCAAAATGGCCGGTTTGGAGGTTTCTTTGAGGTCACATCCATGCGCTTAGAAACTGGCGTGGCTGCTACCCGTCCCAGCTTAAACCGATTGGGCGTTCGTATAGTGGATGGCAATGCCCAACGTAATGCTCTAGGTGGCAGCCGGGGGGATGATGTGATTCGAGGGTTTGATGGCGATGATGTTTTGCGCGGCCAGGGAGGGAACGACCTGCTAATCGGTGGCAATGGGAATGATCGATTGCTAGGTGGTATTGGTAACGATCGCTTAGAGGGTGGCATTGGCAACGATCGCCTGGAGGGAGGTGATGGTAACGATATCCTTCTTGGCGGCAGCGGTAATGACATTCTGGTGGGCGGCGGCGGCAATGATGTTCTTATTGGCGGCCGTGGTGTAGATATCCTTAGCGGTGGCCTGGGCAGCAACTCCTTTGTTTATGAATCTGTGCAAGAAGGAGGCGATCGCATTCTGGACTTTAACCCTCAGCGGGATGTGCTCGATTTCCGTACCATGTTGAACAGCCCTGAGTTTGGAGCCCGCAATCCATTCAGGCAATATGTGAGATTGGTGCAGCGGGGTGCGAGAACCGTGGTGGCTATTGACGTGGACGGCGATGCCAGACGCGGTGGTTTCCAGACGTTTGTTATCCTAGACGCCGTCAATCAAAATGCGATCAATGCCCGACATGTTTTGGTATAGCCATTGGCTGAAGCTGCCTAAAATCTCCACGCTGTCTTCAGCCTGATTCTGGCCAGGTTAAAGCATCGCGCAGAATGTAGGTAGTTGCGAAAAAATTCACTATACTTGGGCGATCGCTCCTCTCATGTTCATGGGCAGTGCAGGAGAAGCGATCGCTTTCTTCGTGAGGTAACAAGGATGACCGATGATTTAGCTGGAAATACGCCTAGGCAAGCGTTTAACCTGGGCACGTTTACCAACACCACTCGTTTTGTTCGAGAATTGGTGGGTTTGCGCGATTCGGCTGATGTGTACAAAGTTAAATTTGCTAGCAGTAGCTACACAGTTATTTCTCTGATCAACCTCCGCAGTGATGTGGATGTTCTTACCCTCGATAGCCGTGGGCGACAACTGCAACTGCTGGATAATCCCGGTCGTCAGTCGGAGTTGGCCTATGGCTTCACCCCTGCCGGTACCTACTACATCAAGGTGCTTTCTGCAGATAATCGCAACTCGGCCTATCGGCTAACGGTACATTCTGTGGTGGTGCCAGCGGCTCAGTTACCGTCCAACCAAACGCGATCGCAGATGTTTATGGGGAATGGGCTAACCCAGGGAGCCCCGCAGCCAGGGACGACTATTCGATCGATTGATCGGTTGCGATCGCGTCTGCAGAATGACGATCAATTTTCCACCGCAACAAATCTAGGACTGTTTGCGAACCGTACGATGAATGTCCGGGATGTCATTGGCGGACGTGATGCGTCAGATATTTATCGGATTAAGGTCACGGACGACAGCCATGCGGTGATTTCCCTCACCGGTCTGCGTGGAGAAGCGGGATTTGTCACGTACAACAGTAATCTCCAACGAATTGCTGTGTTTGATAATCTAGGTCGCCAAAATGAGCTGGCGTTTGGCAATACCGTACCCGGTACCTATTACATCCAGGTGTTCTCCACCAGTAATCAGGAAACGTCCTATCGCCTGACGGTGCATACATCTGAGCTACCCTAGCGTTGGTTGGTCGAAGGTGTACAGGACTTTCTGGATCAAGTTTGTACAATAGGACAATACATCCTGCCGAGGTCATGGGTCATGATAGCTTTGGGTTTCTCTGCCTCGTCGTTCCGTAGGTCGATTGTGCTGCTCAGTCTTGGATTAGGGCTAGGATTGCCGATGCCAGCGATCGCCGTGGCTTCGCAGACGGACTCGATTCTGCAACTGGTGCAGCAGGGAGAGGCGGCGGAAGCTGACAAAGATTACACTGCAGCTGCAGAGATTTGGCAGCAGGTGATTGACCGAGAACCCAGTAATGCATCAGCCCATGCCAATTTAGGCAATGCTTTGCGAGAGTTAGGGCAGTTGGATGAGGCGATCGCTGCCTATGGTCAAGCGTTAGATCTAGACCAAGACTTAGCCGATGCCCACAATGGGTTAGGGGTAGCGTTCAACCGCCAAGGCAATTTAGATGAAGCAATCGCTGCCCATCAACAGGCGATCGCCCTGGATCCAGAGTTGGTGAGCGCCTACAACAATTTGGGCGTGGCGTTGGCTAAGCAAGGACGACTAATAGAAGGGCAAGCTGCCTTTCAAGAGGCGATCGCCATCGACCCGGACTATGCCTCGGCCTACAGTAATTTGGGGATTGTTCTGCGTCAGCAAGGTCAGCTAGAGGCAGCGATCGAGATCTATCAACAGGCGATTCAGATTAGCCCTGACGACGCCACGATTCATAACAATCTGGGCGTGGCGTTTTATAACCGCAATCAGTTTGAGGCGGCGATTACTTCCTATGAGGCAGCGATCGCCCTTGATCCTGACTATGCCTCGGCCTACAACAATCTGGGTAATGTGCGATTTCTTCAGAATCAGTTTGAGGCGGCCGCATCTGCCTATCGGGAAGCCCTACGGCTCCAACCTAACTATCCTGAGGCTCAACGCAATTTAGAGTTGGTGCAGCAAATCTTAGATGCTCAGGAAGTGAGAGCACCAGATGAGAGACCATCTGGTGAGTTGCCCTAGATTTCTCAGGATGGCAGCCAGGGACGATCTGTTGGCGAGGTGTCAATCCGCCAGCGATCGCTCAATCTAGTGCTGCTGGGTTGATGGGGAATTCTGAGTGTCCTCAAGGCGCGATCGCACTTCTCTCACA
>DATNRH010000924.1 GCA_036703605.1 Candidatus Obscuribacterales bacterium
GTATTAGTACCGCCATTCGTGGACAAGGGAGGAGGGACCGAGGCGGTCTGTGCCATAGAAGGCCTCGTGTGCGTCCAACCTGGCCAGGGAGAGAAGAGCTGGAGGCTCAGAGTGTCGCTGATGCATGGATGGAATTTCGTAGATATGTAGGACATGTAGAAGTGTTTTGTTTTTGTTTTGTTTTTGATTTCGTTTTTGATTTTGTAGTTGGCATATGTAGTTGTGTTGTGGTATCATCTGGGCCAGAGAGCTAGGCAGTAGGGGCGGTAGTGGCTTGTAGGAGCGTGGGCCCAGTGATGAGTCTAAAAGGGATGTGTCTGGACATCTTGTGGGCCAGGCCCGTGGAGAAACCACTAAGTTGTTCGTGGATGTAGAGGAGGAAGGTGGTGGACTTCCAACGACCTTGTTTTTGGATGGTGGCAGTATCGACACCATTGAGGTGCATGGCCATGGCGCCTCCGGCCCTGAGAGAGTGGCTGCTGACATCGGAGATTGTGTAGCCGAACTCGGGAGAGAGGAAACCCAAACTGTTCATGCCACGTTTGACGGCAGTATTGATGTCACTGTTGTTGATGTAGCGAGGCTGGCGAAGACTTGTGTAGTAAGTGGCGATGGGAGTGTCGACAGTGCCCCCATTCGTAGTGATGTGGTGTAGGCGTCTGGCAAGGGCTCGGATGGGACAGAATTCGGTGCCGGTGGCTGAGTGGTGGATGCACTGGCCTCTTTCCCCGTTCTTTTGATTCGTGATACGGAGGGTTGCTTCATCAGCTGTAAGGAGGGTGGAGAGAGGTGCATTGAAGGGAAGGATGCGACCTTGGGAGCGAAGAGTGATGTCTTTGATGCGAAAAGCAACTGTGCGCGTGCGGTTTGATCGTTGGCTGCTGGTGGCAGTGTATTCGCCGACACGCAGGAGGTAGTAGAAGGCAATGCAGATGAGATCGGCTGTGGTGGATTCTTTGACTGGGGCTCCTGGGCGATTGGCGCGACTGAGGAGATGATGCGGAAGTGCAACCGGAACCGCTAGTTGGGGTTCCCTGGGAGGGTCCCTGTCGCGGTAAAACTGGAGGTGGCGGGCAATTTGGCGGTTGTAGTGGGTACTGTCGCCAGATCGGTAGAGGGGGTTGGCATGGTGTGCCAGCTCGAAGGTCGTGCCGATGGCGCAAAGCGCGTCTTGAACTGAGCCAACGCGGACTTGATGGAGGCGTCCTGCTCCGCCAGATCGTACGAAAGAGGCAAAGCTGCAGAGGAGCTCAACTTGTTGGTCTCGGGGGACTTTAGCGAAGAAGGGGTCCACTCTAAAGTCGTGGCACCAGTGGGCTTCCCAATGGCACCAATATCGCCTTGCTTTGTAGGTGGTCTGAGCCACGACCCCATTGGTTGATGCCCAAGTTGAAGCGCCGAACAGACGAGCGTGGTGAGC
>DATNRH010000925.1 GCA_036703605.1 Candidatus Obscuribacterales bacterium
GGAAAGCTAAGGGGGCCACAGTATCTTGAGGACACTGGGCAGTAAACAGGGAAATAAGTAGTAACCGCGCCCAGTGGGGCTAGTTGGGAGTGAGGCGTCCTGTCTTCATCCAGCGGAATAGACGGGATTGGGTCTCTGTCAGGGGTTTCTCAGAGGGGGCAGTGGGGTGAGAAACAGAAGCCCGGATGGTTTGAAGGTTGTCCACCCAACCTCTTTTGTAGGCAGAGGACTTCTGCAGGATGGAAGCAAGTGGCCAGTGGAAGTAGTGGTGGAACTTTCGGGGGAGGTCAGTGAGACCAAGCTGGAATTCATGGGTGATCTCAGTGTTCAGTAGGGCATTGGCCTCTTGTAGGTGGGTCTTGTCTACCCTATGGAGGATATCATCGCGATGTTTCCAGGTGTCAAAGGCAGTGTCATTGAGGCGCTTGAGGACTCCTAACAGCCAGCGTTTGCCGGTCTTAGGGGAGCCAATGGAGTCATAATATCGTTGTTGTATCAGTTGCCAGTTCTTGCAGGGGATGCCTTCAATCATGTTCTTCCAGCCGATGGCATCTTGCTCTTGTATTGCCTGGCGCACATCAGGGGGCCAGTTGGGGTCATGAAGTAGTGGCTGCTGGGTTTGCCAGGTGCGGAGGCGTTGGAGTAATGCCTCTTGGAGGGAAGGCATGGTCTTGGCTGAGGTCATGTAAGAGCTGAGTGTTTCGAAACCGTTGGTCCAGACTTCAGCAGCTCCTCTCATTCGACATTGCAGTACATGTTTGGTATCTTCGCTGGCGCCACATCGGGGACAGGCATCAGAATCAGTGAATTTCCATTTGACCATGGTTTGGCCAACGCCACAGTTTTCAGAGGCATGTTTGGTGACATATCGGCGTCTATAGAGGCCAAGCTGTTTCATGTTGGCTTCGCAGATATCCCAGTCGATGTTGGTTATCTGGGATGGGTCGAATCGTGCATGGTCAGTCCAGTACTGGATGGTCTTGGGGTCTTCAATCAGTTGATGGAGCGTATTTGTGTTGGGCAAAATGATCTTGGTGGGGCCTTGCCAAAGCTGCCATCCTTCATCTTGGATTGCATGTTGGGGTGCTGCAGTTATGGTAGAAGAGAGGTGGTTCCAGTATGCTTTGGCTGTGCTGTCCATCTCGACATTCAATTGTTGTTCACGAGGGAGTAGGTGCAGGGGTG
>DATNRH010000926.1 GCA_036703605.1 Candidatus Obscuribacterales bacterium
TCTCACCACCGTCCCCGCCCAGATGATCCTCAACCGAGCAACGAGCTGGTGGGTTCTAGGTTCAGCGCTGCTGTCCATGGGACTCTTCTGGATCTCCCATCGCTTCTGGCGTTTTGCCCTACGGTTTTACACCAGCGCCTCTAGTTAGTTGCGCAGGCAATCAATTGCACAGGATCAGTTGTACAGGATCTGTACAGGCATCAGTCATGCTGTTCAACGCTATAGGAAAAGCGGGTTAGGGACGCGATCGCATCCACCACTCGCTGCACTTGTGCTTGCTCCAGACCTGGATAGAGCGGCAGAGAGAGGACTTCTTGACACAACAGTTCAGTATTGGCAAACGATTCAGGCGGATAGCCCAAATATTTGAACGCCGGCTGGAGGTAGGCCGGAACTGGGTAGTGAACCAACGTCTGAATGCCCTGGGCCGCCAATTCCATCTGCATAGAAGCACGGTCTAGAGGACAGGATTGAGTAATCCGCACAACGTAGGACTGGTAAGCATGCCCTGCCCCACATTGATTTTCCAAGGGCAAAATCCCTTGATCCAACAAAGGGACAAGCAATTGGTCGTAGAACTGGGCTAGGTGCTGGCGTTCGTTCGTCCAGGCCGGTAAATAGGGCAGCTTGACGCTAAGAATAGCCGCCTGCAGAGTATCAAGACGGCTTTGGGCTCCAATATCCGTGTGGTAGTGTTTGCGGGGTGCACCACAGTTACGGAGCGATCGCACCGTCTGAGCCACAATCCCTTCCCGCGTCACCACCATCGCCGCATCTCCTAGGGCAGATAGATTGCGGGTGGGATGGAAGCTAAACGCCGCTGCCATGCCCACAGAACCAGCCCGATAGCCATCTCGCTCAGCAAACGGAGCATGGCTAGCATCTTCAAAGATCATCACATCGTAGGTGCTGGCCAGGCTCAAAAGCTGCACCGGCGATACCATCTGTCCATAGAGATGAACAGGAATAATAGCACGGGTTTTGGGCGTAATCAGCTTCTCAGCTGCCACCAAATCCATCAGGCCGGTTTCCAGATGGCAATCGACGAGAACCGGCGTCGCCCCCGAGCGCACCACGCCCAAGAGGGTAGCGATCGGCATATGAGCGGGCAGCAACACTTCATCACCGGCACCAATACCACAGCCATGCAGCCCCAGGGTAATGGCATCATTT
>DATNRH010000927.1 GCA_036703605.1 Candidatus Obscuribacterales bacterium
GTGAAAGTCTTGCTGGTTGAGAATCTGAACTGTGGGGTCGTCGAAGAGACGGCGTAGCAGTAGCTCACAGGGTGTGTAAACGCCGTATCCCCTCTTCACTGGCTAATAAGCAATAGAAGGCGAACCTGACATTTCGGAATACATTAGAGACATGCGCTTATGGAATAGAACGGACTGCACGCGGTCCTGCGGATTCGTATCAGACTTGTTTGCGACCACTATGACTGGTGCGCCAGGACTTGAGGCACGGATGCTATCATAGCGAGATGCCAGCGCATCATAGGACTGTTGTGAACCTAGACTGAACATTAACACTGCTGCGTCCGCTTGTGGATAGACGCCCGAATCAAACTGCTTCTGTTTAGGTTAGGAGGGGTGCCTCTACCTGGCCAGCACAATCGATGAGGTTGAGAGTCACAGTGCCGCGCGTTGTGACGAGCGTGACAGCCACCGGATTTTGTCC
Organism: Candidatus Obscuribacterales bacterium; assembly: GCA_036703605.1. Taxonomy (NCBI): domain Bacteria; kingdom Bacillati; phylum Candidatus Melainabacteria; order Candidatus Obscuribacterales; species Candidatus Obscuribacterales bacterium. Next base: position 464 of record DATNRH010000927.1, read on the forward strand.
AACTGTTGCAGAGTATTCGGCAAGGTAGTCACCATGGGCTAGGCGATTGGCCCAGGCACTCTTTCCAACTTCGCCATCGCCAACTAGGACCACCTTCCACTGCTGGACCGCGCTGTAGCCAAACGACTCAACCTCTCTGTTGGAAAACCATGCAGATTCAGAGCGCTGTTGTGGTTGCTGCTGGGCTTGTAGGGTGGCAGGTGAGCCAAACCCAAAGGGAGAGACACGTAGCATAGGGTCTGTCGTGGGAGGTGTGCTGAGCGACGAGGGACTAAAGGAAGAGAAGTCGCCAAACGCAGAAGCAAAGGGAGCGAAGAGGGACGGAGGAGAGCCGCCAGAATCTTGAAGGGATGGCGCCTCACCACTGAAGGCCACAGGTGACGTTAGGCCCGGACTAAGGGGTGCTGGCGACGGGTTGGGATGATGGGATTGTTTGACGTTGACGTCCAGCCGCAGTGATCGACCTCGTAACTCGAATCCCTGAAGGCCGTCCCTGGCCTCCTTGGCATCTGACTCCTTCACGTACTCAATGAAAGCATAGCCTTTTGAAAGGCCAGTTTTCCGGTCTCGTCCCATGTGCACCTCCTTCACAGCACCAAAGCGCCCGAAGAGAACCTCGAGCTCATTGCTGCTGACGTCATAGGGTAGGTTGCCAACGTAGAGGCGCTGAGTTTTGAAGATCCTGTCCGAACTTGCCGAGCGTTGATTGGGTGTCTGCAGTGGCATAACCTTCTCAATGACGACGGGCCCACTGAGGAGCGGCATGGCATGGACGCCTGTCGTTAGTG
>DATNRH010000928.1 GCA_036703605.1 Candidatus Obscuribacterales bacterium
GACGAGGCACCCGATGAGACATCAGACTGGGAACTATGAACCACGGCAACTCTTGACCTTAGAGAAGTGACTTTAGAGAACAGATGTTACGATTCAAACGTGCTCAAAAACTAGTTATAGCACTAAAAAATAGTGCCAACATACAACATAATGTTAAATCCTTTCATGCCCGAGTCACTGATGAGCCGCGAAACCGAGCTACGGCGAGTCTGTGCCCTAGTCAAGCAAGATAGAGATTTCGTGGTCACAGGCGTCCCCGGTATTGGACGGCGAACCCTGATTCGCAGTGCGGCAAAACGTCTAGGGGCACGCTGGTTAGAGATCGACTTTCTCCGCTGCCGCAATGCTGGTCAGTTCCTGAGGTTTTTGGCGGATGGCCTCGTCAACGCCTTTACAGAACCCCATGAACTCGCCAACATTCAGCAATGGAGCCTGAATCAGCCCCTCTCTTTCGACCAGTCTCTTTCATCCCAGCCGCGCCTGGCCTGGCCCCCAGCATCTGGTAAAGAATGGCCTCTATTTAAAGGGCTGCTCTCCCTACCCCAGCACTTAGCCGAAGCGCTCGACTGTCAGGTGATTATTGGGTTTCATAACTTTCCCCACATTCGCTCGTGGGATCGGCAGGGCAAGTGGGAAAGTCATTTGCGCCAAGAGATTCAGCGTCAAAGCCGGGTCAGCTATGCCTTGGTGGCCACCGTGGCAGAACCCTGGATGACTGCCAGCCATCTGCCAGTGATTGCCCTGGCCCCCCTCAGCGATGCCACCCTGCAGCACTGGGTGGTCAATACCCTAGCGAAATCGGGACTTACCTTTGACCCCGATAGCCAAGCCCTAGAGCTGTTCTTGAGCTACGTGCAGGGTCACCTCAAAGATGCCACCACCCTGGCTCAGCGTCTGTGGCTCAGCTGTCAAGCGATCGCCCCCGATCCCCCAGGCCTCATCCAGGCCCACCAGGTTCACAGCACCATGCTGGCCCTGATGCAAGACATGGGCGTGACCTTTGAAGCCCTGCTCTTACTCCTACCCCCCACCCAAGCCCGGGTGATCGAAAGCCTAGCCCTCGATCCTACCGATAGCCCCCAAGCCAATGCCTACATTAAAAAACACCAGCTCTCTCGTGGCGGCGGGCTGCAGGGTGCCCTCACCAGCCTAGAGCACAAGGGCTTAATCTATGGCCCTCAGCTTAGCTACCGCATTGCCCTACCCCTGTTTGATTTCTGGCTCAGGCAGCGGCTGCAATAGTCATCTCCCCCTATTGATGACTCTATGAATTAGTGCTAGCTTTAGTAGGTTCATCTAAGCTATCGGCCTAATTCGGCGTGAACCGAAGCGGAGGACCCATCTTGGGGCGCACCCTGTATCCACAGGGGGGAGACTTCTCACTCCTAGCCCGTCAGCTAACTTCGCCGGCCTTGAGAGGAGACTCATGATCTCCTGGTTGATCGCTTAAATCGTCTCTTATCCAGGAGATACGTTATGGAAAGCTGGTCTGCAGTTGCGGCCCTAGGCGTGGTTGTGCCTGTGATGGTTTGCATCATTATGGAATGGTTGCCGTTAACC
>DATNRH010000929.1 GCA_036703605.1 Candidatus Obscuribacterales bacterium
CCACGCTCAACCATCTTGAACGGGGGCTATCGGTTGCCATTGAGGCGGACTATACGCCACCAGATGATCCCATTGTTTTGGCGGTTCGAGAAGCGATCGCTCAGGCACGCAATGGCACGCCCATTCGCACGGCCGCTCGACAGCTTCACATTGACTTGGCAGTGCTGACGTCGTTAGGGGAACTGGGCATTAATGCCAATGGCGAGACGGATGACGATATCCCTGTCCTGGAGCTATTGGAGATTCAAACGGACGTTGAGGAACGCTTGTAATGCTGTTGGCAAATGTATGGACTGAGCCATGGGTCGAGGCGTGGCAGGTCATCAAGGACATTCTTGGCTCGCCTCGCGGGATGCTCCTGCTGGGGTTGATCCTTATGATCTATCTCTTGAGTCTGTTGGCTCCGTCTAGACAACATCTCACGTCGGGTCGCTTTGCCCAACGGGGAGACAAGCTCAAGGCGAGTCGTCAAGCGTATCAACAACTCAACAGTCGTGATGCCGATGAGGTGGTGCTCTGGTGTGGCTCACCGCCAGATGCGCTACACAATGGTCTGATGGCTGGACTGGCCACTGCCGTGACGGGGCAACCGCCCACGGTTTATGTGCCCGATGCCAATCGTAGTGCTGTGGTAATTGGCAAGGCCGGATCTGGAAAAACGTTTTCGGTCATCGACCCGATGGTGGTGTCAGCCATTAACCAGGGCCATCCCATTTTGCTGTACGACTACAAGGCGGATGCCTATGGCAAAGGCGGACAGATCAGCTACTTGGCGACGCTAGCAGCTCGCCATCAGTACAATGTCCAAGTGTTTGCGCCGGGGCGTCCCTATAGCTGCATCATTAATCCGCTTGATTTTTTGCAGGACGCGAATGATAGCACCACCGCCGGTGTGCTCGCCGAGGTCTTCCACCGCAACCTCACCCGTGGCGGTGGCAAAGCGGATGCCTTTTTTGGCCCAGCGGGACAGCGGCTCATCCAAGCCCTGATTCAGTTTGCCAAATCCACCCAATATCCCGATCTGGCCATGGCGTTTTGTGTGGTGCAGTTGCCCAATTTAGTCCAG
>DATNRH010000930.1 GCA_036703605.1 Candidatus Obscuribacterales bacterium
TGCTGCACCTGCACGCACAGACAAGGCAGGCAACACCTATTCTCCCCCCGAGGGTGTCACTTCCAAGAAGCTGCGCACAGGCACCCGCCAATTTCTGGGAGTCATGTTGTGATACAATGATACTGAAAGTCACGCGACTTCGTGATTTCCCTTTTGTCGGACACAATCAAACACAATAAAGCACACTACAACTTTCTAATTCCATATGTAACGCCCCCTCCCTTCCCTCTGGTGTCTCACATCAACCATGTCCTCCCAGCTTGTTGTCAGCCGGCTGGCCTCGCGCCAGGCCTCGCTGATGTACGCGTCAGGCGCAGACGTCAACTTGTTTGAGAACGAGTCCCATGCTGTGCTCAACCCTTACAACCACGACCTCAAGGAGATGTCCAAGCAGGGGCAAACCCCCACCTCCTTTAACCAAGGCATCATCCGCTGGGAGGTGCCCAAGTTTGAGGATTGCTTCAAGGACGGTTTCTTTGAACTCACCACTGCCGCTGCCACCTTCAATGTTGCTCAAACCATTGAGGCGTTCGTCCAAAACTTTGGTTACGTTGCGTTCAGGCGCGTGTACATCCAGCTCACCAACAACCCCTACACTGCTGAGTTTGAACTGCCCTACTTCATGTTTGACAGACAGCGCACCAAGTACAACTCCCGCCAATACATGGACTTCATTGAACCCTCCATGCTCTCCTCTGCCTCCACTGTTGCGCGTCAACGCGCCCTGGCTGCCGGACACAAGGCCCTCATCCCCTTTGATGTGGGTCAGCCATACGAAGGATTTGAAAACATGTTCTGGATCTCCCCCCTGGCCCACAACATGATGGTGTATGCCCAGCTCGCCAACGCTGGAGATGTCATCTATGCTCCCAACGGCTCCGGAGCAGGCAGCTCCGCCAACATCACTAACTTGTCCTCCATCATCACCGACGTGAAGTTGTTCTTCACCATGAACACCGTGGATGATGATGCCCGTGCCAATGCCATTGCCGTGTACAACTCCGATGATGGCATCTACAACATGGTGCTTGAGCCACGCATGTGGCAATTCAACACCGCCTCCAGTGTGTCTGGGGGTGTGCTTAGCCTAGACATGGAGGAGACCCGCCCCTTCACCATGATGACCTTCTTTGTGGAACACGC
>DATNRH010000931.1 GCA_036703605.1 Candidatus Obscuribacterales bacterium
CCAACGGGCCCATTACCCGCTGGGTGACCGAACATCGGCAGCGGGTGGTGATCACTGATGTCTCTCAGGATCCCCGCATTGGAGATTGCAACCTCGAATATCAGACAGCTCAGATTCGCTCGGCCCTGATGGTGCCGGTGCAAACCAAGGAGCGCCTCCACGCCATTTTGTATATCAACCAGTGCAGCCATGTGCGCTATTGGTCCAAAGACGACCAAGAACTGGCCCAGGCGGTGGCGGATCAACTAGCGATTTCCATTCAGCAGGCCTATCTCTACACCCAGGTGCAGCAGCAGGCTGAAACCAGTCGCGCTCAGGCTCAGCAGCTTAGCCAGACGTTGTTGGATCTGCAGCATACCCAGGCCCAGCTCATCCAAAGTGAGAAAATGTCTAGCCTAGGGCGGATGGTGGCGGGGGTGGCCCATGAGATCAATAACCCGGTGAGCTTCATCTACGGCAACATTCCCCACGTGGAAAAGTATGTGGAGGGATTGATGCAACTGGTGCAGCTTTACCGCGATCGCACCCCTGAGGATGAAGAGTTGCGATCGCTGATCGACGACCTCGACCTCGATTTTCTGCTGCGAGATCTACCCGACACCCTGCGGTCGATGCAAACTGGGGCGGAGCGCATTCGTCAGATTGTCCTTTCCCTGCGGCGGTTTGCTCGCTTGGATGAAGCGGAATGGAAGCTGGCCGACCTGCACGATAGTCTCGATACCGCGTTGGATATCCTCAAAAGCCAGATCCCCCTGGATGTGACGGTGCGCCGGCACTATAGCGACTTGCCTTGGGTAGAATGCTATCCCCAATTGCTCAATCAAGTGTTCGTAAACATTGTCGGTAATGCCCTAGATGCCTTGGCCGATCTGCCTGACCACCACCCCAAGTTTATTGACATCACCACGGCGCTTTATGTCGATTGCGAAACCCGCCAGACCTGGATGCGGATTGCGATCGCTGATAACGGCCCGGGCATTGCGCCAGAACACCAAACCCGTATCTTTGATCCCTTTTTCACCACCAAAGATGTGGGGCGCGGTACAGGTCTGGGGCTCACCGTCAGTTACCAAACCATTGTGCATCAACATCGCGGTCATATTGGTCTAGTATCAACGCCCCAGGGTGGCACAGAGATCACCCTAGATTTGCCGATCTATGGAACGGGATCGTCTGGAGATTAGTGGGTCAACCGGTGCACCATATCTAGGAACTGCTGGCTGACGGGGGTGAGTTTGTCTGGATGCCAGAGGAGGGCGATCGCTGCCTGGGGTGTTGCTTCTTGCAGGGGGCGATAGACCACGCCGGTGCGCCCCAAATGCTGGATGGATATGGGTACGATCGCCACGCCCATCCTGGCGGCCACCAGGCTGACAATGGTCTGCATTTGGATGGCTTCTTGAACCACCTTGGGGCTAAAGTCCGCTGATTGGCAGAGGCTAATCACTTGGTCATACAGACCGGGAGCTAGGCGGCGGGGAAAGAGAATAAACGATTCCCCCGCCAGGGATTTTAGGGGGATGGCCTCTAGAGCAGCGAGGGGATGATGAACCGGCAGAGCCACCACCAGCGGTTCCTGCAAAATCACCTGGGTTTTAAGCTGAGCATCGTCGATGGGCGGGCGAATGAAGCCGACGTCGAGACGATTTTCCGCCAGCCAGCGCACCTGTTGATCCGTCGTCAGTTCCCGCAGCGTGAGGTTGACTTGGGGGAAGCGATCGCGAAATTCATGCAGAATCATCGGCAGTACGTTGTAGGTGGCAGAACTCACAAAGCCGATCGCCAACTGCCCCACTTCCCCACGGCTGGCCTGACGCCCCGATTCCACCGCCCGCTCAAGCTGCTGCAGCAAATCCTGACTGTGCTCCAAAAACACTTGCCCCGCCTCGGTGAGCGTCACCCGGCGCTTGGTGCGATGAAACAACTGAAAGCCAAGCTGCTCCTCAAGCTGGCGGATTTGCTGACTCAGGGGTGGCTGGGCCATGTGCAGGCGCTCGGCGGCGCGCCCAAAGTGTAGCTCTTCCGCCACGGCGACGAAATAGCGCAGATGTCGAAATTCAATCATGGTCTGGCTGGAGATGATCTGGCTGGAGCAGGACTCATACGTTTTATATATTAATAGTGCCCTAACTATATATTGGACATCTCTAGGATTCGCTTCTAGGGTAGAAAGTACGCCGATATAGACACTTCAGAGGACGATCGCCATGAGCGCAGGCACTCTCTTCGATAACGTTTGGGACTTACATACTGTGGGCACCTTGCCCTCCGGTCAAACACAGCTTTTTATTGGACTGCACCTGATCCACGAGGTTACCAGTCCCCAAGCGTTCGCCATGCTGCGCGATCGCGGTCTCAAGGTTCTCTTCCCCGATCGCACCGTCGCCACCGTGGATCACATCGTCCCCACGGAAAACCAAGCCCGTCCCTTCGTAGACACCTTGGCCGAAGAGATGATGCAGGCCATCGAGCGCAACGCCACCGATAACGGCATCACTTTCTACAACGTCAAGTCCGGCAACCAGGGCATCGTCCATGTGATTGCTCCAGAGCAGGGGTTGACCCAGCCCGGCATGACCATTGCCTGTGGAGATAGCCACACCTCCACCCACGGAGCTTTCGGGGCGATCGCCTTTGGTATTGGTACCAGTCAAGTGCGGGATGTGTTGGCCTCCCAAACCCTGGCTCTGTCGAAGCTGAAGGTGCGGCGGGTGGAAGTCAACGGCACCCTCAATCCGGGGGTCTATGCCAAGGATGTAATTCTCCACATCATCCGTAAGCTTGGCGTCAAGGGCGGGGTGGGCTATGCCTACGAATATGCTGGCACCACCTTTGAACAGATGTCTATGGAAGAGCGCATGACCGTGTGCAACATGGCCATTGAAGGCGGCGCTCGCTGCGGCTACATCAATCCTGATCAGACGACCTACGACTACCTCAAGGGGCGGGACTTTGCCCCCAAGGGCGATGCCTGGGATCAAGCCGTGGCCTGGTGGAACAGTCTGCGCAGTGATGCCAATGCCCAGTATGACGATGTAGTGATTTTCGATGCGGCGGATATTGAACCGACGGTCACCTGGGGGATCACGCCAGGGCAAGGGATTGGCGTCAGCGAACCGATCCCCACGCCGGACACCATGCCGGAAGACGAACGGGCGATCGCTCAAGAAGCATACCAATACATGAAGCTGCAGCCCGGTAGCCCAATTCAGGGCACGGCCATCGACGTCTGCTTCATCGGTAGTTGCACCAACGGCCGCATCGAAGACCTGCGGGAAGCGGCCAAGGTGGCTAAGGGCAAGCGAGTGGCTTCTACGGTCAAGGCCTTTGTTGTCCCCGGATCGGAGCGGGTGAAGCAACAGGCGGAGGCAGAAGGTCTCCATGATGTGTTTGTGAATGCGGGGTTTGAATGGCGCGAACCGGGTTGTTCGATGTGTTTGGCTATGAACCCCGATAAGCTCCAGGGATCCCAAATTAGCGCCTCCTCCTCCAACCGCAACTTTAAAGGACGGCAGGGATCATCCTCAGGACGCACGCTCTTGATGAGTCCGGCGATGGTGGCAGCGGCAGCGATCGCTGGCCATGTCACCGATGTGCGCAGCGTCCTGTAGAGACTGTCCAGTCTTGATCCCAGCTTGTATTCCCACATTTATCCCTTGGAGATACCCATGACTATTGTCCAAACCCACACCGGCCGCGCCCTGCCCCTCACCGGTAACGATATTGATACCGATCGGATCATTCCCGCCCGCTTCTTGCGCTGCGTCACCTTCGATGGTCTCGGAGCCCACGCCTTTGAAGACGATCGCCAACAGTTGAACGGTCAACATGCCTTCGACCAAGATGTTTACCAAGGAGCCACGGTGCTGGTGGTCAATCGCAACTTCGGCTGCGGTTCGTCGCGGGAACATGCTCCCCAGGCGCTAGCCAAGTGGGGCATTCAAGCGCTGATTGGTGAAAGCTTTGCAGAAATTTTCTTTGGCAACTGCGTGGCCATGGGCATCCCCTGTGTCACCGCTGCGTCCGATGATGTCACCCGTTTGCAGGAAGCGATCGCTGCTGATCCCCAGCTTGCCGTGACCGTCGATTTGACCAACCTGACCGCCAGCTACGGGGATCAATCCATGGCGATTACCATCGGTGAAGGCGTGCGTCAGATGTTCCTTGCTGGCACCTGGGATGCTTGCGGTCAACTCGTCGCCCAGGCAGAACAGG
>DATNRH010000932.1 GCA_036703605.1 Candidatus Obscuribacterales bacterium
GTCATCTGGTGCAAAAAAACGCTGAGGGGATGCCAGATGAGACCGGTGTATCTCGTTATCCATATTCCGTGATGGTGCAGTAGAACCTATGCCGGTTGAATGCAACGACCCCCAAGAGCATCCGTTCGATATTTATCGCTCGTGATTTATCGCTCGTGACTCTAGCAGCTTGACCATTTAGGAGAGAACTCCATGAAATCCTCCCTTGTGATTCTGTATCATCGTGAACCTTATGATGAGGTTTATGAGAATGGAACACTCCATTACCGCGAGAAAAAAAGCCCTAACGGCATTGTTCCTACCCTAAAAAGTTTCTTTGCCAACGCAGAGCGCAGCACCTGGGTTGCATGGAAGCAGGTCAACCCTCGCAAAAAAGAACCGTTTCAAGCTGAAATTAGCCCAGACGGAGCCAGTGATAGCTGTGTGGTGCGCCGCATTCCTCTGACGCCCGATCAGGTGAAGAACTTTTACCACATCACCTCGAAGGAAGCGTTTTGGCCGATTCTCCACTCCTTCCCCTGGCAGTTTACCTACGACTCATCGGATTGGGAGAACTTCCAGCACATTAATCAACTTTTTGCCGAGGCTGCCTGTGAAGATGCAGCGGAGGATGCCCTGATTTGGATCCATGACTACAACCTGTGGCTCACGCCGTACTACATTCGGCAGAAGATGCCCCACGCTAAGATTGCCTTCTTCCACCACACTCCCTTCCCTGCTGCGGATATTTTCAATATTCTGCCTTGGCGAGAAGCGATCGTCGATAGCCTGCTGTGCTGCGACCTGTGCGGCTTTCACATTCCCCGCTATGTAGAAAACTTTGTCGGCGCGGCCCGCAGTTTGCGACCCATTGAAATTACCCGCAGAGTGCCGGTAGATCAAGCCTTTACCCCCTTTGGTACAGCTCTGGCTGAACCCGAAGTGACCACCCAAGTTCGCTATGGCGATCGCTTGGTGAACTTAGATGCCTTCCCGGTAGGCACCAATCCGCAACTGATTCAGTCCATTTTGCAAAAGCCAGAGACGGCTGAGCGCATTGCCAACATCCGTCGTGAGGTGGGTGATAACAAGCTGATTATGTCCGCTGGGCGGGTGGACTACGTGAAAGGTACCCGAGAAATGCTCTGGGCCTACGAACGACTGCTAGAGCGGCGATCGGATCTGCACGGCAAAATTAATCTGATCACCACGGCGGTACAGCCCAATCAAGGAATGCGGGTGTATAGAACTGCCCAGGGACAGATTGAACAGTTGGTGGGTAAGATCAACGGTCGGTTTGCCAAACTCAACTGGACGCCAATTATTCTATTTACCACACCCATCCCCTTTGAAGAACTCATTGCCTACTTCAAAGCGGCAGATATTGCCTGGATTACGCCTCTGCGAGATGGCTTAAATCTAGTGGCTAAGGAATATGTGGTTGCCCACGAAGGTGAGGATGGTGTCTTGGTGCTATCGGAGTTTACCGGTTCGGCGGTGGAACTACCTGACGCTGTCCTTACCAATCCCTATGCCTCTAGCCGTATGGACGAGTCGATTGACGAAGCCTTGGCGATGTCACCGGAGGAGCAGAAGGTGCGCATGGGACGTATGTACCAGGCTATTAAGCGCTACGACGTGCAGCAGTGGGCTAATCACCTATTCCGGGAAGCTCGAGCCACGGCGATTTTGGGTGAAGAGCCGGCGGAGCAAGAGCCAGCTTTAGTCTAAAACCTACTGGACAAGCTTGTAGGGTGGGCAATGCCAGCCCTACAAGTTTCTGATATCTAATTTTCTGATATCTAATATTGATGACTAGGGCTGGGAGAGCCGGTTACAGCGATCTAGACGTCGCCAAATGCTGCCAAAATACTCCTCTCAGTAGAGGACATAATGAAATTAACGAGGTATGCTCAAGGGGCGGAACGCTAAAGTAGTGGATCCTAATTCATTGCCAGAGTAAGGGTTGAGCAAACTCCCAGTTACGGGTCAATTGAATCAAGTATCATGCGCGATTTTCAAGCCATTCAGAATACAGCCTACGATATCGTTATCATTGGCGGCGGAATTAATGGAGCGGGTACGGCCCGAGATGCCGCCCTCCGGGGTCTCAAGCCGCTCCTCATTGAAAAAAATGACTTTGCTGGCGGCACCACCAGTTGGTCTACTCGGTTGGTGCATGGTGGATTAAGGTACTTAGAATATTTTGAGTTTCACCTAGTACGCGAATCGCTGCGGGAACGAGAAATCTTGCTGCAGGCGGCTCCCCACTTGGTGAAACCGATTCAAATGACCATACCTATTTATCGTAATGGTTCGCGGCGCTACTGGGAAATTCAGGCGGGTATGTTACTCTATGACATTCTTAGCTTTGATAAGACGCTGCTGTCCCACCGAATGTTATCTGCCACCAAGTTTCAGCAACATTTTCGCACGGCTAGTGCCGATCAGCTAACGGGCGCTGCTCAATATTATGACGGTCAAGCCGAATATGCTGAGCGTCTTTGCTTAGAAAATATCCGTTCTGCAGCGGCAGCCGGTGCGACGGTGTTGAACTATGTCGCGGTGACGGCCATTCCCTGCAAGGGCGATCGCATTTCTGCCTTGACCTGTGAGGATCAGCTAACCGGCGAAACCTTTGATGTGCCCATTGGACCGAAGACCGTGGTGGTGAACACCTCTGGACCCTGGGTAGACCAAGTCTGTCAACTAGGTCGTCAGGGCGATCGCCCCCGACCAATAGCCAAGACACGTAAAATCGGCGGCACGAAGGGCAGCCATATTGTGGTTGATGCCTTTCCGGGTGCTCCCGATACGGCCTTCTATGTGGAAGCAAGGACTGATGGTCGTCCCTTCTTTATTGTGCCTTGGCTAGGAATGTATTTGATTGGTACGACCGATTTACGCTATGAAGGTAATCTCGATTGCGTCAAGGCAGATAATGATGAAATTGATTATTTGCTGACGGAAACCAATCGAATCTTTCCCGTTGCTGGACTGTCTCGTGATGACGTGAAATTCACCTACTCTGGCGTGCGTCCCTTACCTTACAAGGAAAGTAGCAGTGCGGGTAGCATCACGCGGGATCACATTTTATTCGATCACCAAGTGGATGGTATCCAGAACCTAATTTCCCTGATCGGCGGCAAGCTCACCACCTATCGCCAAGTGGGTGAAGAAATGGTCGATAAAGCCTGCCGTAAGCTACAGCGCAGCATTCCGCCTTCGCCTGCCCGCACGGTGCCTCTGCCGGGAGCTATCCGACCTCAGGATTCACGCATTAGTGAAGCGATCGCTCACTATGAAGCCTACGTATCCAGTGAGTCGATCCACCATCTCTTTAAGGTTTACGGCGCTCTGGCAACAGAGGTGCTAGCCCTAGTAGACGATGCTCCGGACTTAGCTGAGCGCTTGATTCCTGAGCTGCCCGATATCCGTGCCCAGGCCGTATATTCAGTACAGGCTGAATATGCCCACACCTTGGTAGATATCTGTCGCCGCCGTACTACCTTAGCCATGCGTCGCAACTACGGGTTTGATGTGTTGCCGGCCATCGTGGAAACCTTGATGACTCACTGCGGTTGGGATGACGATCGGTGTAATCAGCAACTGGCCGATTATTCCACCTACATGGCCGACAACTGCATTCCCGACTATGCGATCGCTGCCTTGGATCAGGCTCAGCCCATCCCTTCACTATCTACTGCTGACCGAGCCTAGCCGCAAATTCCCTAACCTAGGGGTTCATCAGGAGCCCCATAGTCTGACCTATTGAGTTCTAGAGGATAATTATCTATGAGTCATGAACCAAATTCGACTCGCACTGGCGGTTTAGCCCACGAAGCACATCAGCAAATTGAGAAAATGATCACAACAAAACCCGCTACGCTGACAGTTTTGGGAGCAGGAGCATGGGGATCAGCTTTGGCAACCCTGGCTCGCGAAAATGGCCATCAGGTTCGAGTTTGGTCACGGAGTTTGGACATCAGCTTAGAGGATGCGATCGCTGGTGCTGATATCATTCTCTCCGCCATTTCTATGAAGGGCGTGCCAACGATTATTGAGCAGCTGAAAGCTATGCAGTTGCCGGCCCATGTGGTTCTAGTGAGTGCAACGAAGGGACTCGATCCGTCCACAACCCGCACTCCATCTCAACTATTCCAAGATGCTTTTCCTCAGCATTCCATTGTTGTGCTGTCGGGGCCCAATCTTTCTAAAGAAATTGACGCGGGTTTACCGGCTGCCACCGTTGTGGCCAGTTCTGACATCGTCGCAGCAGAGCGGGCGCAGCAGCTCTTTTCTTCCGATCGCTTCCGGGTCTACACCAACAACGACCCGATTGGTACGGAGCTGGGCGGCACCCTGAAAAACGTGATTGCGATCGCGGTTGGGGTTTGTGATGGCTTGAACCTAGGCACTAACGCCAAATCTGCTCTGATTACCCGCGCCTTGACCGAGGTGATTCGGGTGGGTACGCACCTAGGCGCACAGCCGGAAACCTTCTTTGGTCTGGCTGGCTTGGGCGATATGCTAGCCACCTGCTCTAGCCCCCTCAGCCGTAACTACCGCGTAGGCTACGGTCTGGCTGAAGGCAAAGCCTTGGAGCAAATTCTAGAAGACTTGCACAGCACCGCAGAAGGGGTCAACACCACCAACGTGCTGATTGACCTAGCCAACCGTGAGCTGATTCCCGTCCCCATTTCCCGACAGGTCTATCGCTTGCTGAACGGGAAGATTACACCCCAGCAAGCCGTGGAAGCGCTCATGGAGCGAGATCTGAAACCCGAAAGCTGCGATACCCTAGTGAATGCTTAGGCGATCGCTCTTCTCATAACCCGTCTAGGTTTGAAATGGGTTGGCGATCAGGGTGGCGGATGCTGGACTGATCGCGTATCGCTGCATGATGGTATCGTTTGTGTCTCAGTCTAATCGTCTCAAGTTCTGGCAACTGTGGAATATGAGCGTTGGCTTCTTTGGCATCCAGTTTGGCTGGGGGCTACAGATGGCTAACACTAGCGCCATTTTTGAATACTTGGGAGCCAATGCCCACCAAATTCCCATCCTATGGTTGGCGGCTCCCCTCACGGGGCTGATTGTCCAGCCGATTATCGGCAACCTTAGCGATAATACCTGGTGCGCCCTAGGACGGCGACGCCCCTATTTTTTGGTGGGAGCTATTTTTAGCTCCATTGCCTTGATCGGAATGCCCAATTCATCCAGCCTGTGGATGGCAGCGGGAACCCTCTGGTTGTTGGATACGGCATCCAACGTCAGTATGGAACCGTTTCGGGCCTTCGTGGGGGATCTCTTGCCCGCCGAGCAGCGTACCCAAGGCTTTGCGATGCAGAGTTTGTTTGTGGGGCTAGGAGCGGTGACGGCGTCGGCCTTGCCCTGGGTGTTGAGCCACGGTCTGCACGTGATCAGTCCTCCAGAAAGTCATGCCATTCCTCCCTCGGTGACTCTGTCGTTTTACATTGGGGCGGCGGTCTTCTTGGGAACGGTGTTGTGGACAGTCTGCAGCACCACCGAGAAGCCACCCGTGGATATGGAAGCCTTTCAGCAGCAGCAGCATCGCCGTCTTGGTGTCCTAAAAACCCTGATTTCTATCAAGCGAGCGATCGCCCATATGCCCCAAACCATGCGCCAATTGGCTTGGGTGCAGTGCTTTAGCTGGTTGGGGATGTACTGCCTATTTCTCTACTTCCCGCCCGCCGTCGCCCACAATATTTTCGGCGCAGTAGACGAAGACTCGCTGCGCTATGCCGAAGGCATTGAATGGGCAGGGCTTTGCATGGCTGCCTACAATGCCGTATGTGTGGGTATATCCTTTGCCCTTCCGAAGATTTCTCGACAGATTGGTCGTCGCTTCACCCACGCCCTCTGTCTGCTCTGCGGAGCGATCGGTTTATTGTCGTTGATGTTCATTCATGATCAATACCTCCTACTGGCCTCGATGGTCGGTGTGGGTATTGCTTGGGCCAGTATGCTAGCCATGCCCTACGCCATGCTGGTGGGTTCCCTGCCGCCGCGCAAGGGGGGAATTTACATGGGAATTTTCAACTTTTTTATTGTCTTACCGGAAGTGGTAGCATCCTTGGGTTTTGGTTGGGTGATGGTCAATCTGCTCCATGAAAACCGACTGTGGGCTGTTGTCGTCGGCGGTGGCTCGATGCTGATTGCCGCACTCTTGACCCTACGTGTGAAGGAAGAGCAGGCTCAAGAGCGATCGCCCTCCTCTGAGCCTGCTAGTCCGGCGCTACGCCCTGCCAATATTGAGTAACTCTAGGTTGACTCGAAGGGTTAGGACACGGCCATGGGTTGATAGCAAATGCCAGCGGCGGCAAAGCGATCAAGAGCTTCCTGAAGGCGATCGCACTCGGCGATTAGACTAATGCGCACATAGCCTTCCCCACCACTGCCAAAGGCATTCCCTGGCGTTACAACCACACCGGTCTGCTGCAGCACTGACAGAGCAAAATCGGTGGAGCCAATTCCCGGCGGGCAGGGTACCCAGAGATACATGGTGCCCTTGGTTTTGGGGACTGACCAGCCTAGTTTTCCTAGACCTGCAATGAGGAAGTCACGGCGGGTGCGGTAGCGAGTTTGCACCTCTTCTAGGTAGATGTCTGGTAGTTGCAGGGCAGTTTCCGCAGCTCGCTGGAGGGCCGCAAAAATGCCGTAGTCTAGGTTGGTCTTGAGGGTGCGCAGACCTTGGATAACGTGGCGGTTGCCGACGACAAAGCCGACCCGCCAGCCAGCCATATTGTAGGTTTTAGAGAGGGTGTGGAACTCGACGCCGAGGTCTTTCGCACCGGGAATTTCTAGCAGGCTGGTGGGTTGATAGCCATCGAAGGCCAGCTCGGCATAGCAGAGATCATGCACCAGCAGAATTTCGTAGTGGCGAGCAAAGGCGACGATCTCTTCAAAGAACTCGCGGGGGGCGGTTGCTGCTGTGGGGTTGCTGGGGTAGTTGAAATACAGGATCTTGGCCTGTCTTGCTACCTCTTCGGGAATGGCGGAGATGTCGATGAGCCAATTATTTTCGGCGGAGAGCATCAGGCTATGGACTTTGCCGCCAGCAATCAAGGGGCCGCGAAAGTGGGCGGGATAGGCGGGATTGGGTACCAGCACCAAGTCTCCAGGATTCACGTAGGCGATCGCTAGGTGAGTTAACCCTTCTTTGGAACCTAGCAACGGCAAGGCCTCCCCATCGGGATCCAGCTCGACGTTATAGCGGCGGTAGTACCAGTCTGTGATGGCGCGGCGAAAGCTGGCGGTGCCTTCAAAGGGAGGGTAGCCGTGATTGCTAACGTCCTGTAGGGCTGCCATGGCGGCTTCGACTACGGGCTGCGGTGTGGGGCCATCGGGGTTGCCCATCCCCAGATCAATCAAATCGAGACCCTGTTCCCGCGCCTTGGCTTTCAGCTCATCCAGTCGGGCAAATACGTAGGGTGGTAATGCACTGAGGCGATCGGCCTGATGAATCCAGTCTAAACCCACAACTGTCCCTCCTGCTCCGTATAACGTGGTTGATCTGTGGTGGGGCGATCGCCCTCTGGATGGCGTACTTCCGAGATGGGCGTGGTGGTAGACACCATGGCCGCCATCAATTGATCGGGGGTAACCGTAAACGGCAAGTGATGGATATCAGAACGCTCAGCACAGGCCACCTCGGCTGCTTGGCGCAGGTCGGCAATGGTGATGGACTCTAGACCTAGATCGGCTAAGGTTTGGGGGAGCCCGAGGGTGCTATAAAACTGCTGAAGCTGCTGGCGGGCTGTGGCTGCTAGACGACTGCCCTGCACTAATTCCTCAAGGCGTAGCTGCACGAGGATGCCGAAGGCTACTTTCTCGCCGTGGAGGGTACCGTGGCTTTGCAGGAGATGGGTGAGACCGTTGTGGACGGCATGGGCCGCCACGGTGCGACATTGGGCTCCGCCAATTCCCCCGATGACGCCTGCCAGGAGAACCGTCGCATCTACCACGTCGCGCCACTCTTCACCGCCTGGATTCTCTAGGGCGGCGGCGGATTTTTGGAACAGCAGGTCGCGCAGCACCCGAGCTTGCTGCACTGCTGCCACAATCAAGGTTTGTTGGGAATGACCGCTGCTCACCGAGGCTTCATACCATTTGGCGATCGCATCCCCAATGCCGGCAACCAGGGTACGGCGCGGCGCAGTTTGCACCAGGTCATAGTCCAGCAGCAGCAGGTCGGGGCAGCGATCGAGGCTGACATCGTAGAGAAATGCGCCTTGGTCAGAATAGACGTTGGATAGCGCTGTCCAAGCGGCACAGGTGGCGGCCGAGGTGGGAATCGTGACCACGGGCAAGCGGGCCTGATGGGCGACGAGTTTGGCGGCATCTAGGGCCTTGCCGCCGCCCACGCCCAGAATTACATCGGCTTGATGCTGCTCACGGGCCTGGTGCAGATGGGCTAGGGCAGCTTCGCTACAGTCGTCGCCATAGGCCACATCGGCGATCGCCAACCCCTGTTGGACGAGGCTTGGGTGTAGATCTGGAGCGACTAGGGCCAGGGTGCGATCGCCGCCGATGATCAGCGGCCGTTGACCGATCTGGGCCAGGATGGAGCCTGCTTCAGCCAAAAGACCTGCCCCGCGCACAATACGCGCTGGAGCCACCATCAGGCTGGGAAGAATTGCCGGAGAAGAAGCGGATTGAGGCGATAGACGAGTCATAGACGGGATGGGGTCGTAGGAGACGGCTAAGATACCCTGCAGCCAGGGCGATCGCAATCAATGAAGACAAGACTATCCATGGGGTGATGGATCCAGCACCGATTGGTTTTCTGACAAATCGGTGTCCTGGATGACATCAGTCTCAAGTAAAGACCAATTTACTATACTCAATGGTTACTTGCGGAGACTTTCTTGGATTGGCAGCAAGGTTCAGCGGAATCGCTTAGGAGTCGGTGTTGGGTGCTGGCGGGATGGCGGCGAGGCGATCGCTGTAGATGGTGACGTTTAGGTTCTCATCGGTACGATCTCGGAGCGATCGCTTGATCTGACCCAACACCAGCGGCTGGGAGACACCCTCCTCGGGATGGAGCACCGTGCGGGCGAGGATGGTGAGTTGGCGATCGCCGCCGCGCCCGAGGCGACCGGGGGAGAAGAGGTTGCTGGCGGCCTGTTTGAGGGTGGCGTCCAGTTCCGTCTCGGTGATGGTGGCGGGAACGACAATCACCGCTTGGGTTGCACCGGAATCAAACACGGTGACATAGCGCACCGCACCGGGCACGCTAGTCGGCACAATGGGGCCCAAACTGAGGGCGAATAGCCCCGCAGTGAGGACGCCCATGAAGCCCGTCACCCCTACTAGGCGAAAGCGAAACCCCCACTTAAAGGCAAAGCTCAAAAGCATCAAGGCCCCAAAGGCCAGGGTCGTGATGCCAAACCATTTCGCAATCACCAAAAAATCAGCCGTACTTAACATAAATCCTCACCCTATCCCACTAAAACTAATTGTTGATGGCGTTATTGCTGATGGCGCGATCGCCCCTGGAAGGTTCACACCTACAGGTCAATACGGCCTGGATCATTCATAGATCTGTCTATAAATTTTCGTTGCTGACAAACTCAACTGCCTCGATTTGCCCTGCCTGTTCGAGGGCGGCCTTCAGGGTATGCCAACCCAGATTGGCGCATTTGATCCGCACCGGAAACTGCGCTACCCCCTGCATAACATTCAGCTTGCGCAGCTCCTTTGGGAACTCCGCATCGCCTTTCATCATCGCCTGAAACGTTTGCACCATTTCCAGCGCCTCCTCACAGCTTTTACCCCGCAGGGCCTCGGCCATGAGATCTACCGACGCCATGGAAATAGCGCAGCCTTCGCCCTCAAATTTCACATCGTCAATGGAGCCATCGGCCTCGTTGAGCTTAAGACTGAGTTCGATGGTGTCACCACAGGAGGGGTTGTGCCCACGCTGGTGGCGATCGACGGGGCTGGTGGTGCCGCGATTACGGGGTTTTTTGTACCGTTCCAAAATCACGGTTTGGTAGAGATCGCGGAGATCATTCAATGCCATGGCTGCGTTGGGAGTGCTAGGGTACCTGCTCTGATCCTATCAGGGTTACGAGCATTCGGGGGATGGGGCGATCGCTCTCGGGGTGACTAATTGCCCTGCTGGGTAGGACGCAGGAGGATATCGTGCACCTGCACATGGGGCGGCTGGGTGAGCAGATACTCTAGGGCATTGGCGATGTCGTCGGGGCTGAGCACTGGAAACTGGTCGTAGGTAGCTTGGGCTTTCTGGGCATCTTGGTGATACTTGGCCGCAAACTCCGTTTCCACATAGCCAGGGCTGATAGACGAGATGCGGATCGATGATCCGGCAGCCCGCAGCTCCTGCCGCAGACCCTCGGTGAGCGATCGCACCGCAAATTTGGTACCAGAATAGAGCCCGCTAATGCTGGGCACGCGATAGCCAGACATGGAGCTAATGTGGACAATATGGCCGCGATCGCCCCTGGCCTGCATATCCTGCAGGGCTTCCCGAGTGCAGATGCAGAGGGCCAGCACATTCACCTCCAGCATCTCTCGCCAGGCCTCGGTGTCGCCGGTCATTAAGGGTGCGTTGTGCCCTAGCCCAGCATTGTTCACCAAAATATCCACACCGCCCCACTGGTGGCGCAGGCTGGCAAACATCTGGAGAATGTCCGACTCTTGGCGAAGGTCAACGGTCTGGGCCAGCACCTCCGCTCCACTCTGCCGTAGGTCAGTTGCCAACGCGTCTAGGCGATCGCTGCGCCGGGCACAGATCGCCACCCGACAGCCGTCCGCCGCCAACCGCCGTGCCAACGCTGCGCCGATGCCGCTGGATGCACCGGTGACCAACGCCACTTGTCCTGCTAGAGATGACTCCATCCTGAACCTCCGATCCCACAAATCGGTATGGTAACAGGTTCATGGTGCTCTGCGAATCCGCTAAGCGATTGCCACTCGGGTAATCCAAGACTCATACTGGGGATCTCGCCCTTCGGTGATGGCGGTGAGCTTGTCGCGCAGGAGGGTGGTGATGGGGCGATCGCTCGACAGCTCATAGTTTTCGACCCGGCGCACCGGGGTGACCTTGGCCGCCGTACCGCTGAGGAAGACTTCATCGGCAATCAACAGCTCGGTTTTATCGATCGCCCGTTCAACCACTGGAATGCCCAGATCTTGCGCTACCGTCAGCACGCTATCGCGGGTGATGCCTTCCAAAATGTCTTGGTCAAAACCAGGGGTAATCAGCTTGCCCTGACGCACCACGAAAATATTCATGCCCGAGGCTTCACAGACCTTCCCCTGGGTGTTCATCAAAATGGCTTCGTCAAACCCTGCCGACACCGCTTCCGTTTTGGCCATGGACGAGGTGATATACGCGCCGCTAATTTTGCCCCGTAGCGGCAGGCTACGATCTTCCTGGCGATACCAGGAGCTAATGCGACAGGCGACCCCCTCCGGCGAGAGATAGTCCCCCAGCTCTAGCCCATAGATAAAGAAGTCTTTTTCGACGTTATGCAGCCGAGGCGCAATGCCGAGATCCGAGGTGTAGACAAAGGGGCGAATGTAGAAAGATGTGCCAGGCTGATTTTTTTGCACAAACTCCACGATGGTGGCGGCAATTTTGCTGACGGGCAGGTCGTATTGCAGGAAACGGGCGCTATCGCTGAGACGCTGGGCATGGCGATCGAGCCGGAATAGTAAGGCATGACCGGGATGTTGAGGATCGGGGATGCCCCGCAGTCCGCCAAATGCCCCAGTTCCATAGTGCAGCGCATGGGTGGCAATCGATAGGTTGGCGTCCGCAAAGGGAACAAACTCATTTTTAAAGTAGGCAACGGGCAGAAAGGTGTGCATGGCAACGACTATCCTCTAAACGATGGGCGAATGATCAATGGGCATCGGCTGATTGGCTGACACCTCTTTCCCTCATCCCCCAGCCCCTTCTCCCACAAGGGTAGAAGGGGCGCAAGACGGTTTCAGATGCTTTCAAAGCCCTTCTCCGATTCTGGGAGAGGGATTTGGGGTGAGGG
>DATNRH010000933.1 GCA_036703605.1 Candidatus Obscuribacterales bacterium
GCTAACCTCGGACAATACCAAGAAGCGATCGCCCTATATGAGCAACGGTTGGTGATTGCCCGCGAGATTGGCGATCGGCGCGGCGAAGGTGCTGCCCTGGGTAATTTGGGAAATGCTTACCGTAACGTCGGACAATACCAAGAGGCGATCGCGCTCTATGAGCAACAGTTGGTCATTACCCGCGAGATTGGCGATCGGCAAGGTGAGGGCAGTGCCCTGGGTAATTTGGGCGTAGCTTACAACAGTTTGGGACAGCCGGAGCAAGCGCTAGAACAGCAGCAGCAGGCGCTCATCGTGGCTCAGGACATTGGCGATCGATCCAGTGAAGGACTGTGGCTCAGCAACATGGGGGCACTGCTGGCAGACCAAGACCAACCGGAACTCGCCATCGTCTTCTACAAACAATCCGTCAATGTGCGCGAATCCATTCGCGACGACATCCAAGGCTTATCTCAAGAGCAACAACAATCGTTCACCGAGACCATCGCCAGTTCCTACCGCCGCCTCGCCGATTTGCTCCTCGCACAAAACCGCATTTTGGAAGCCCAAGAAGTCCTCGACCTACTGAAACTACAAGAACTGCAAGACTACGAACTACAAGACGTACGCGGCACCGCCGACACCCGCCTCGGACTCGACCTGTGGGACGCTGAACAAGCCATCCTCGATCGCTTCTTTACTCAACTGTCCATCGATCCCCAATTCGACTTCAACACCTTCATTACCAGCCCCGACATTGTTGCCAATGTCCAACAACTGCAACAAAACGCCCGTGGACAAAACCTCAACCCTGCCCAACTCGTCCGCCTGCAAGATAACCTGCAACAAGCCGGAAACGCCGCCCTGCTCTATCCCCTCATCCTCGACGATCGCCTCGAACTCGTCCTCGTCACCCCCGATGGACTGATCAACGAAACCGTCCCTGTTGATCGCCTTACCCTAAATGCTGCCATTGTGGGCTTCCGCCAAGACATCACCGATCGCTTCAGCGACCCCCGCGCCAACGCCCAGCAGTTGTATGAATGGCTGATGCAGCCCATCGTTGATGACCTAGACGCCGCTGGTGTCGATACCATTCTCTATGCTGCCGACGGCGCACTGCGCTACATCCCGATCGCCGCCCTGCACGATGGCAACCAATGGCTGACCGAACGGTTCACCATCAACCACATCACCGCCGCGTCCCTCACCGACTTTACCCAACAGAGCGCAAACGACCTGAATATCCTTGCCGGAGCCTTTCCCGAACAAGATGTCTATGTGGATCTGGGTACCGAACAGGTCTGGTTTAGTGGTTTACCCTTCGCCCAAGAGGAAGTCCAAAACCTGGTGAGTTTAGTTCCGCAAACCACCGCCTTTTTTGATCAAGACTTTAATCGCAGCGCCATTGAAACGCGCCTGAATGACAACTACACCATCATTCACCTGGCCACCCACGCCGAATTTCGTTCTGGACATCCCACCGACTCGTTTATCTTACTCGGCGATGGCGATCGCCTCACCGTTGCTGACCTCAACCGCTGGCAGCTTCCAGACGTTGATTTAGTCGTCCTCAGCGCCTGCAAAACCGCCGTCAGCAGCGAACTGGGAGACGGAGCAGAAATTCTAGGATTTGGCTATCAAATGCAGCAAACTGGAGCCGATGCGGCAATCGCGTCCCTCTGGTACGTCAGCGACGGTGGCACCCAAGCCTTAATGGATGCATTCTATACAGTACTGGCAAATGGCTTGAGTGAAAGCGAAGCACTACGGCGATCGCAGCAGGCATTGATCACCAGTGATGAATCGGTGTTAGCGGGCGATCGAGGGAATCCCGCTACCATTGAGATCGTCGATGGCCGCACAGGGCAACCGTTGGCAGCCAGTACAGACTTGGCGCATCCCTATTATTGGGCACCGTTTATTTTAATCGGGAATGGGCTGTAGCTGTTTGACATCAACGCACTAGCAGGTCAAAACCAACCGAGTGTGCCACTCCGCCATCACCCGTATTCGGATTGACCCATTGTCGTTCAGGCGATCGCCCTCTGAATCACGACATCGGGAAAGGCCTGGTGAATAGCCTCTCGTTCCTCGGGTGTTGTCGCCGATTCCCACATTTGTTTGATGTCTTGCAGGCTGGCATCATCCCAGGAGGCCTGTGCTAACCCTGCTGTTTGGGATGATCCATCCCCCTGATTAAGATCTCTATCTGAGACGGGTGGATCACCGACGCCCCGCTGGTGCAGGATGGTCTTGATCTGGTTGAGATGGTCGGTATCGACAAAATATCGACGAATGGCACGACCGTTGACCCGTCCCCGCTGAGATCGCCGCTGGATGCCACACCAGTCTAGGAGCAGAAACACGGCTTGGCGATCGGATACTTGGTCAATCCTGGAAAAATTGAACGCCAGTTTCACATCCCGGCTGTGATGTTTCAGGAACTGTGCGATGGGCTGAATCAAGGCTTCCGTCAACTCATGAAGGTCGCCATGCCAAATCTGGAAGACGAATGCCAAGGCACCACTTTTCTCAAAGATGAACCGCTGAAGTTGGGTGAGGTCCCAATCTTGGGGCGTGGTGGGATTGGTTTGAATGCTTTGAACACTATGCACATTGGCTTTGTGACCATCCAGCAATCGTTCCAATCGACGGATCTGGGTGCGCCGCTGACCCTGACGATCCCACAACACTAACTCTCGATCGACGGAAACCTGATAGAACTTCTCGATGAAATAACGTTCGAGCTTCAGCGTATCCCCTGGGGCGATCGCCTCTTGGCGCATCAGGGCTTCAGCTTCCAGTTCAGTTGGGCAGGGGGTATTTTCAAGGGCGATCGCTCTCTTCACCTCTAGCGATTGTCGAAT
This sequence comes from Candidatus Obscuribacterales bacterium, assembly GCA_036703605.1. Taxonomy (NCBI): domain Bacteria; kingdom Bacillati; phylum Candidatus Melainabacteria; order Candidatus Obscuribacterales; species Candidatus Obscuribacterales bacterium. The sequence continues at coordinate 2,850 of DATNRH010000933.1, forward strand.
GTCTTTTAACTGAGCCCTCACCTGGCGGGCTTGTTCATCGGAGACGGTGGGGGTGCAGTAATGCACCTGTTTCCCCTCATGCCGCAACAGGGCTTCGACGCAAATGCGGAGCTGCCGCATCCCTCGATTGCGCTGTACCTGGAGATCGGCCAGGGCCAGAAAGTGGGGATTATTCCAGTCGAGGCCATCCACCTGCCGCACCGTTTCTGTCGTCAACGAATGACGAGTGAGCTTCATCAATGCAGCACTGGAGCGCTGGAACTCCCGCAAAAACCCTGGTACCGATTCCGACCGCGACAACCGACTGTAGGCGCGCCCCCGTTCTGCCACCCATAGATAATGCGGTACGTCAGCACTGCGAACGCGATCGCAGGTTTGGGCCATGGCTTCAGCGGTAATCGAACAACCATCAAACAGGCCCCAAACACTATCGATCAACTGAGTTTCATGCTCAATACGGATGCGTCGTTCGAGTTCTTCGATCAACAGCGGACGGATGCCATTCTTGTTCGAGAGTCCACTGGCTAGCAAAAAGTCAGCGATCGCCGGGAGTTCATCTAAGACAAGAACATCAGCATGAAACGATTTGACCTTCAGCAAACTGGGGATACAGGTTACGAGTCCCTTAGCCCGCTGACCATCCTGCAGGAAATGTCCGGCGCACTGATCGCCCTCATTGATAAAGACGCCCTCCCATCCCGCTGCTTGGTCACGGCCCAAACTCCGCAGCGTGGTCACACTCAACCACGATCGCCCCTTCAGCAGTTCAGCGATCGCTTTGCCCTTGGATGTCAATCCACCTCCCTTAATGCATAGATAATTGCATCTCGCAACATCGATAACCCCAACTCGATCTCCTGATCTGAAACGGTGAGTGGGGGGGCAATGCGAAATGTCCCGCCCATACCGGGTAGATTGACAATATTCATACTCAGACCCAGATCAAGAGCTTTTTGGGTAATGCGATCGCCTAGGTCAGGGGCCGGGGCTTTGGTCTGTTTATCGAGAACAATCTCCATACCCAGTAATAACCCTCGACCACGGACATCGCCCACACAATCAAACTCTGCTTGCAGCGACTCAAGCCCCTGTCTCAACTTCATCCCTGCACTCTGTGCTCGCGTCACCAGTTGATCTCGGAGGATCACCTCTAACACGGTAAGCCCGATGGCAGCAGGTAGTGGGTCTGAAACATGGGTGGTATAAAAGACAAATCCACGCTCGTGACATTTTTCCTCAATCTCAGCTGAGGTGAGGACGGCTGAGAGCGGTAGCCCTGCGCCTAACGTTTTTGATAGGGTGAGAAAATCAGGAACGATTTCGTCTCTAGAAAACGCGAACATCTCCCCGGTGCGACCCAGACCGGTTTGGGCTTCATCAATAATCAGCATCATGCCCCTTGCGTCGCAGTGGGTTTTGAGGGCTTTGAGGTAACCCACAGGTAGATCGAGAAGACCTCCAGCACTAAGGATAGGCTCGGCGATAAAGGCGGCCAGGGCTCCCGTAGATTGCCGATCAATCAATTCAAACCCGTAGTCAAGCTCTGCCTGCCAGTCATAGTCCGCAGCCTGACCAAAGGTAGGGCGGTAAACATTGGGAGCCATAATGGCCATGCCACCCACACCCATGGGGCCATACCCCCGCCGTGCCGCCGAGTACGTGGCGGCGGCGGCTCCCCCGGTCATGCCATGCCAGGATTGGGCAAAGCCCACTACTTCATGCCCACCGGTGGCCAGACGTGCCATCTTGAGCGCAGCTTCGTTGGATTCTGCACCGGTACTTAACAACAAAACCCGATCAAGGC
>DATNRH010000934.1 GCA_036703605.1 Candidatus Obscuribacterales bacterium
AGGCGATGGAAATGCTGCAAGCCGCCGGGTTTCAGTCTTGCGAGCTGCATGAACTGCCCCACGACATCATGAACGACTACTACGTGATTCGAAAGGGAGCGGTGTGATGTGTCAGTTCTGTAATTTGATCAACCTGAGCAATCGGGTCGCGTCTCTGGGGACTCCGTCTAGCTCTCTATCGACTTGGGGTAGCCTTGCCACCCATCGCGCCCCCGGTGAATCGCCAATGGGTCAGCGGCAGCAATCATTTCCCAAAACTCAATCCTTACCACCTACCGGAATTACCCTGAACGCCTCAACAAGCACGGGATTGTAGGGTCGCTAGCCTCGGTTTCACATCAAATACAATGCAGTAAGCTACCGACATAACCGATCACCTTCCGGTAGAGTCAGATAGTTCAGGCTGTTTTTAGTGGTGCCAACCATGCCATTTGAGGATGCCCTTGCGATCGCCAATGCCGCCATGCAATCAGCTCTGGGGCGCTCCCTCAGCGACATCGAAACCCTGATTTTCGAGGGTTCCTGGCATGGCAAAACCTATCTGCAAATCGCCGATACAGCGGGCTACTCCATCAACTACCTCACCACCGACGTTGGCCCCAAGTTTTGGAAAGTGCTGAGTCAAGCCTTGGGAGAATCCGTCAATAAGAAGAATTTTAAGGCAGCGATTCGGCGGTATGGGATAGATGCAGGGGAGCAAGGGAGTGGAAGAGCAGGGGAGCAGGATACAGGAGAGCAGCAGGATTTTCAGTCTTATCCCCCCATCTCCCCATCTCTCCATCCTCCCATCCTCTCCTGGGGTGAAGCCCCCGACGTCAGCCAGTTCTACGGGCGGGAAGAGGAGCAAGCGCTGCTGCGATGCTGGATTGAAGCAGAACGCTGTCGGCTGATTGCGGTGTTGGGCATGGGCGGCATTGGCAAGAGTACGTTGACGACGAAGGTGACGAGGGAGTTGGCTAGGGAAGTTGGGGAGCAAGGGAGCAGGGAAACGGAGGAGCGAGATGGTGAGATGGACGGTGAGATGGGGGGATGGCACAATCGTGAGATGGCAACCCCAATTACTCCGCCGACCACCCCGCCACCCTCACTCTTCACCCACATCATCTGGCGATCGCTGGGCAACGCTCCACCCCTTGCCACCTTGCTGGCTGACCTGATCGACCTCCTCTCTGAGCATCAGGAAACTAAGGGCGATCGCTCGCGGCTGGTGCACTGGCTACGAGAAAGGCGTTGCCTGATCGTGCTGGACAACCTGGAAACCATTCTGCAATCGGGGGATCATGCCGGGTACTACCGGGAGGGCTATGAGGACTACGGGGAACTAATCCGGCTGTTGGGGGAAACGCCCCATCAAAGCTGCCTGCTGCTCACCAGTCGAGAAAAGCCTGCTGAAATTGCCGCTCTGGAAGGGCTGGACGGCAGTACCCGCACGTTGCAACTCAGTGGTTCAGTGGCAACGGCGATCGCCCTCATGCAAGAAAAGGGGTTGCAGGGGACGGCAGAGCAGCAACGAGCGTTGTGCGATCGCTACAGCTACAATCCCCTCGCGCTGAAAATCGTTGCCACCACCATTCAAGACTTATTTGACAGCGACATCGGCGCGTTTCTGGCGGAAGATGTCGTCATCTTCAATAGTGTACGGCGATTGCTAGAGGAGCAATGCCAACGGCTGAGCGCCTTAGAGCAGGCGATCATGACCTGGCTGGTCATTAACCGCAACTGGACCGCGATCGCGGAATTAGCCACTGATTTGGTGCCCCCTGTACCCAAGGTGAAATTGCTGGAAGCGCTGGAGTCGCTCCGCTGGCGAGGGCTGATCGAAACCCAGAACAAGCGCTATACCCTCCAGCCTGTGGTGATGGAATACGTCACCGACCAATTGATTGAACAGATCAATCAGGAACTGGAGATGGGGCAGCCGCAGCGGTGGCAGCAGTTTGCGTTGCTCAAACTCACCGTGCGAGACTACATGACCGAAACCCAGCGGCGGCTGATTGTGCAGCCCATTGCCGCTCAATTTGGCGATCGCTTCCCCACTCCGGAGCGGCAGCGGCAGCAGTTGCAAAGGGTTCTAGCAGCAATTCGGGAATCAGCGATCGCGGGCTACGGGGCCGGTAACCTGATCAACTTGAGTAATACCCTCGACCTCGATCTAGCCGGCTTCGACTTCTCACGGTTAACCATTCGCCAGGCGGATCTGCGCCATCGGCTGTTTCAACGGCTGAACTTTGCCCAGGCTGATTTTCGGGACTCGGCTTTTAAGCAAACCTTCGGCAGCATTTTTTCCCTCGGCTATAGCCCGGCAGGGGATTGCCTGATCACAGGCGACGATATCGGGGTCGTACGCCTGTGGGATAGTGCCGCAATGCAGCCAATGCAGAGCTATCCCCTGCATCACAGCTACGTGTGGGATTTGCGACCCAGTGCTGATGGCCGCTGGCTGGCGACCTGTAGCGAAGATCAGACTGTCAAAATTACGAACCTGGCTACGGGGCAGCTCCAGTCCACCCTAGTGGTGGCTCCCACCATTGCCCGCGCCATCGCCTGGATAGGGTCAGACTGCCTGGCGATCGGCGGCATTGATGGCTGCATTCGCCTGTGGCATCCCTTCACCGACCAGGCTCCAACCCTCCTGGCGGCCCACACCGATATTGTCAATAGCCTCAGTTGGCATCCCGACTCGAACGTCCTGGCCAGCTCTAGTAGCGACAGCACCGTCAAACTCTGGGATGCCAAAACGGGCACCTGTCGGCAAACCTGGCGTGAGGCGGTGCCCATTCGGTGGGCCACCTGGAGCCCTGACGGGCAAACCCTGGCCATCAGCTGCGATGATGGAGGCATTGTCCTCTGGTATCCCCACAGCGATCAGACCCCGCGCCATCTCAACGGTCATCCCGAAACCGTCTGGAGTTTGGACTGGAGCCCCGATGGTCGCTGGCTAGCCAGCAGCTCCCACGATGCCACGGTACGGCTGTGGGATGTGGCGGCGGGGCGCTGTCTGCAGATTCTGCGCAGTCACCAAAACTGGGTCTGGTATGCCCGCTGGCACCCGCACCAACCGCTGATCGTCAGTGGTGGCCACGATGGCACCCTCAAACTGTGGGACACCACCACCGGCCAGTGCCTGAAAAGCCTCACCGGGCACATGGCCAACATTCGCGCGATCGCCCCCTCTCCCGATGGTCAAACCCTGGCCCTGGGCTGCGACGACACGATTGTGCGGCTCTGCGGGGCCGACTCACCGCCAAGCTTCACCCATGCCTTTGGCCACAGCCACCTGATCACCGACCTGTGCTGGAACCCGACCGGCGATACCCTGGTCAGTGCCTCCCATGACTGCACCCTGCGGATCTGGCAGCGATCGCCCCTGCGCTGCACCCAAATCCTCAAAGGACATACCAACTGGGTGTGGTCGGTGGATTGGCACCCCATCCAGGATCTTCTGGCCAGCGGCAGCGTTGATAGCACCATTCACCTCTGGCATCCGGCCCAGTCTACCCCTGTGAAAACCCTGACGGCCCAAACCAGCTGGATTTTATCGGTGCGCTGGCACCCTGCCGGACGCTGGCTTGCTAGTGCCGCGGGTGACTTCACTATCGGGCTATGGGATCCCCAAACCTGGGAATGCGCCCATCTGCTGACAGGCCATACCCACTGGATCTGGTGCCTCGGCTGGAGCCCCGATGGGCAGTACCTCACCAGCGGTGGCTACGACAACACTGCCCGCATCTGGCAGGTCGGGGATGAGATCGCTAGCCTGCGCACTCTGGAACATCCCACCATCTTGAGTGCGATCGCCTGGCATCCTGACGGTGAGTTGCTGGCCACCTACTGCCACGACGGCAATATCCGACTTTGGCACTGGCAAACCGGGCAGTGTGTTACTTGCATCAGCAGTCATCAAGGCGCAATTCTGACCATTAAATTTTCTCCAGATGGCCAGCGACTCTACAGCAGCAGTCAAGACGAAACCTGGAAAACCTGGGACTGGCAAACGGGCACCTGCCTCGCCAGTGATCGCCTCGATCTTCCCTATGAAGGCATGAATATTGCCGGAGTCCGAGGGTTTACCGAGGCTCGGAAAGCAGCATTAAAAGCACTGGGAGCTACGGAATCAAGCCTTATCCGGTAAGGCTTAACCCCCATTGGACAGTGCCTTTTAGGGGGATGGCAAGCTATCAAGTGCCGCAATAAATGACTGAACATTGTAGTTGGAGCTGTACTGAAGCTCCCTATTTTTTTGTCCCCTCCATTGTCTCAACGTTCAGTCCTGTATGATTTTGATCTGCCTTGTCACCCGTTCAGTGATATGGCTTAGCTCTCAAAATTCCACCAGGTATAAGGATTTTCAAAATCATGTTGAGCCAGTTTTGCTTCTGGATATAGGAAGTAAATAGGGCTTGCTGAAAAAAGGGAATCTTCCTCAGTGCAGCATTATTTCTATCTAGTTTGACCTGCAGACAACAATACCGATAGATAACCGCAATCCCTAGACTGTACAGTCACTTGCCTAGTACCCTCCAAACCGCGTCTCAACCATCTCACCACCGACCAGATCCACGCCAAAAGCCACAACAAGACATGGCGGAGCCACCGCTCCAGGTTCATCACCACCATCGTCAGCGCCATCACCGTCGCCGCCGTTGTCGCTAACTTGGCGCGGATGCATCCTAAGCCAAACCGTCGCTTGCCTTGCCCAAATTTCCCCTCAATCGCATTGCGA
>DATNRH010000935.1 GCA_036703605.1 Candidatus Obscuribacterales bacterium
TTACGTTAGAGGCACTAGGGCACTACATCAAGCAATTAGCGCACTGCTGGCTGCACTTCATCAATGCGCAGAGGCTTCATGAAGTAGAGGCGCACAAGTTGCCATGTGGTAGAAGCATAGAAGGGCAGCTTTTGGAAGAACTGCAAAACTTTGGGTGTCTTTGATGTTGCGATCGCCGACAGTTTTTCGTTATTGCGAGTACATTGATCCAAGGCTGCAAAGAACTCAGGGTGATCCACATTGAGGATCACCGGGAACACCCGGCCCGCGGTCTCGTTGGTCTTACGAATCACGTGGATGTCATACTCCCGTGCATCCAAGCCGAGGGACGCATAGAAGCCCGACCGCTGAATGTCGTTGAGGTACATCGTCGCGAACACAGACAACAGGAAGAAGCGGCACCACAACCGCGCTCTCCAGTCGTTGAGGATGCTGGGCTGAGCGCGCATCACGGCATCAAAGAAGTCGCCATGACGGTTCTCATCCTGACACCAGTTCTCAAAAAACCGGAAAATGGGGTAGATGCGATCTTCGGGATGCGACTCTAGATGGCGATAAATGGTGATGTAGCGCCAGTAGCCGATCTTCTCAGAGAGATAGGTCGCATAAAAGATGAACTTGGGTTTGAAGAAGGTATATTTGCGATGCTGGGTGAGGAAACCTAGGTCGAGGGACAGGTTGAAGTCCGACATGGCTTTGTTGAGGAAGCCAGCATGGCGAGCTTCATCCCGCGACATCAGCTCAAAACCTTCTGCCAAAACAGGGTTTTTGCCCTTGAGTTTCCGGGATAGTTCTTTGTAGAGCAAGAATCCAGAAAACTCAGCCGTGCAGGAGCGTTCTAGGAATTCTACAAACAATTGGCGGGTTTCACCGTCAATGTGCTCCCAAGACTGCTCAAATTCTTCGTCGCGCACAAAATGATGACGGTTATAGTCGGCGCGGAACTCGGCAATGATGGCTTGCAGCTCGTCTTCATTGATGGAGACATCCATCGCTGCCATTTCATCAAAATCTGTCGTGTAAAAACGGGGTGTCAGGATGGTTTCTTTGGCTGGAGCCTTGACCCCCGGGCGAATTTCTTGAAATTCTGGCTTTTTCAGAGAATCTACCATGAACCCTCAAATACAGTTGCTTATGAACAAATTTGCCAAGACGCGGGCTGCGATCGCATCAATTCTGAGACAATATTGACGCAGAATGAACGATCCCTCTGGAATGCATCGGATTTGCACTCAGCCAAAACAAGCGTGAACGCCTCAGATTATATGCATTACAGTCTACCAAGCCTGGCCCCTGAGGGCATACCCCTTTCCATTAAGAGTTGTTGCAAAGTGTCGGTTTTCCAACCCACAGGTTAAGTCCATGCCCCATATCCTTTATTTCATTCGTCATGGGATCGCCGCCGATCGCTCCCTCTATGCCCAAGATGGCGATCGCCCCTTAAGTGAGGACGGCAACCAAAAAACGGAAAAAATTGCCCAGCGCTTAGTTTCCCTAGGCGTAACCGTGGATCGCATTCTCACCAGTCCCTTGCTGCGGGCGCGGCAAACGGCGGAGATTCTCAAGGCGGCTGGTATGAGCGATCGCCTAGAAGTGTTGCCCTTTCTGTCTCCCGGCGGCCGCATTCAAGACGCTCTGGTTTGGCTAGAGCATTGCCCGGCCCAGTCTTTAGCGCTGGTGGGCCATGAGCCAGATTTGGGTGAATGGGTTGAGAGTCTGGTCTGGGGCGAACCTCGGCAGGGTCTAGTGGTCAAAAAAGCTAGCATCATGGGCATCCAGCTACCCGACGGCGGCGACCCCATTGGGCAAAGTCAACTTTTTTGG
>DATNRH010000936.1 GCA_036703605.1 Candidatus Obscuribacterales bacterium
ACAAATGTGATCGTGGTCGGCGGAGCAACAACAATTTTTAGATTGCTCGACGATAATGATGGAGACAACAGCACCGATCATTAAGTCCTGATTCCTAGGATGTACCAGAGAGGCTTGACAACTGCCGTCTAACCCTCATTATCGAAGTTTCGCATAAATAAGATAGGTAAGATTGTGCTGCCAGATGTTTTCGATCAAAGGGAGCGATCGCTGAGCATAGGTAGAGAGCGATCGCTCCTTCATCATTGACGGGCCATGAGGTTGTCCATAGAATGCTTCAATCATGGGATCAATCTAACGAAGGCTGCAAAAAACAGGCTTGATGTGTACCATGACAGTGCAGCACCCGTCAGGAGCCTCCATGGGAATTCAGACACCAAGCTGGGTTAAGCACGCGGTTTTTTACCAGATCTTCCCCGATCGCTTTGCCCAAGGTACGCCCCCAGCCAACGCCGACCAGCCCTGGGCCACTGTCCAACCCATCCCCTACGAACCATGGGTGGCAGAACCAACGCTTCAGGGCTATAAGGGCGGCAACCTCTGGGGTGTGATTGAAAAACTCGACTATCTTCAAGATCTGGGCATTAACGCCCTCTACTTCACGCCCATTTTCCAATCTGCCAGCAATCATCGCTACCACACCCACGACTACTACCAAGTCGATCCAATTTTGGGGGGCAATACCGCCTTTCATGCGTTGCTCCAAGCGTCCCACCAGCGAGGGATGAAGGTGGTGTTAGACGGTGTGTTTAACCATGCCAGCCGTGGCTTTTATTTTTTCAACGATATTTTAGAGAATGGCCCCTATTCGCCTTGGGTCGATTGGTTCAAAATCGAAGCCTGGCCCCTCTCCGCCTACGATGGTTCTTTGCCTGCCAACTATCGAGGCTGGGTCGGCAATCGTGCACTGCCCGAATTCAACCATGATCATCCTGCGGTGCGGGAATATATCATGCAGATTGGAGAACATTGGATCCGCCAAGGCATTGATGGTTGGCGGTTAGATGTGCCCTTTGAAGTGAAAGCAGCAGGATTTTGGCAAGAGTTTCGCGATCGCATCAAGGCGCTTAATTCCGAGGCCTATATTGTGGGCGAAGTGTGGACGGATTCTCGCCATTGGCTGGATGGCACCCAGTTTGATGGGGTGATGAACTATTTGTTTACCGGGCCAACTATTGCCTTTACGGCTGGCGATCGCGTCATCCGAGAGCATGTGGAAGCACCGGCCTATGAACCCTACCCGGCCCTCGATGCCCCCGCCTATGCCGCAAAGATGCAGGATCTGTTGGAACTCTACGATTGGGAGATTCAGCTCACCCAGTTGAATAGCTTGGCTAGCCATGACACGGCGCGCTTGATGACCATTGCGGGGTGCGATCGCCCCAGCATTGAGCTGGCCACTCTGCTGCAGTTTACGTTCCCCGGTGCGCCCTGCATCTACTATGGCGATGAAGTGGGTCTGCCCGGCGGCTTTGATCCAGACTCGCGGCGCAGTTTTCCTGACCCCGCCGATTGGGATCAGGGCTTGCTCGACTGCCACCGCGCCCTGATTGCCCTGCGCCATCAGTATGAAGCGCTGCGGGTGGGCACCTACCGATCGCTCTATAGCCATGACCTGCTGTATGTGTTTGAGCGATCGCTGCCCGAGCAACAGGTGTGGGTGGCGGTGAATGCTTCGGATGGGGTTCAGTCCCTACCCCTTTCCAAGCTAGGATCACCGGCTCTTAGTCAAGTTGTCTACGGCAGCGGCACCTTGGAAGCTGATACGCTCACCCTGCCGCCTCGTTCCGGCATCGTGTTGACCTAGATCGAAAAAGCCCACCCCCCTCCCCGGAGGGAGGATTAAGCTGATGGATGAGCGTCAGGGGTGGGACAGTTCGTTAGGGAGATGAGATCAGCGTCCGTTGTCTAGCCTCTACACGTCGTAGAGACGAGACTCTAGGGCCTCGGGATAGTCATCGCAATATTGCTCAAAGTGGCTCTTGGTTGGATGATCGTGGCGCTGGTGCGAAAGTTCTGCTTGGAGTTCTTCAACCACATCCCAGGCGGCAGCGCAGGCCTTGGGATCGTTACCTTGCTTAGAAATGGCGCGGGCTTGAGCGATCGCTGCCTGAAGTTCTTGCTCAACCTTAGCCCAGTCAAATACGTGGTTTGCAACAGTAGACATGAGGCGTTGCCTCCTGGTCATGGATAAGAATCAATCAACAACTGATGTTGCGAGAGCTGTCTCTTGATCGGTACATATCTACTGTAACTCCGTTAAGCAACGTGAGAGAAGGCGGAAAACCCGTAGATTCCGAGAGATAATAGCCCTAGACGGATCAAAGCCGCCTATTGTCTACCTTTGAGACATTGTTGAAAAAAGCATGAAATATTCATCAGTTTCAAACCTGATTGTCATTGCGCTGTTTCTTGGATTTATCAGCGCCTCCAGCCTCGTGCATGTGCTTACCGAATCATGGTGGTTTGAAGCTGTAGGATTTTCTCAGGTTTTTTGGACGAGGCTCACCTGGCAGGTCGGTCTTTGGTTTGGGCTGTTGGGGCTCTACCTGGTGGTGCTCTTGGGCAACTATTTCTGGGCGATGCACCTCACCCGCCATCGCATTTTTCGGGTCTTGGTGGAAAGTGGGCGCTGGAATCCTCGCAGTGAAGCGTTGCCCAATGTGGTGGCGATCGCCCTAGCCCTATTTCTGGCCTTCACCGCCGCCACCACCAGCGGCAGCGCCTGGGAAACGGTGCTGCAATACCTGAATCCTTCCAGCTTTGCCGTCCAAGATCCTATCTATCAACAGGATGTGGGGTTTTACCTCTTTCGTCTGCCGTTGTACCAATGGCTGCAGCAGGTGGTGCTTTCTCTAGGGCTGTGGAGTTTGGTGCTCGCGGTGGCGGTCTATAGCCTCAAGGGTGAGTTGAGTATCGGCCGGGGCTGGCAACATCTGGTCACCGGCGGTGCCAAAATTCACCTGAGTCTGCTGCTGGCAGCGATCGCCTTGGCGGTGGCAGCGGGCTTTTGGCTAGAGCGCTACGAGCTGCTCTATTCCGCCGATGGCGTTGTTTATGGGGCAGGCTTTACCGATATCCATGCGCGGCTCTCGGCCTATTGGTTTATGGGCATCAGCACCTTGGTTTTAGCGGCGTTGTTCATTGGTTCCCTTTGGCAGCGCAGCGTCGCGTTGCCGGTGTTTGGCATGGGTGTCTATGTGCTTGCCTTGGTCTTAGTCAGCGGTCTATACCCCTGGTTCCAGCAGGAGTTTATCGTAAAGCCGAATGAACTGACGAAGGAAGCGCCTTACATTGCCCATAGCATTGACTTAACCCGCAAGGCTTACAACCTAGAAACGGTGGAGCGGCAAGACTATCCGGTGAAAAATCAACTGGATCAAGCGGCGATCGCCGCTAAGCAATCCACCCTGCAAAATATTCGCCTTTGGGACTATCGCCCGCTGCTGTCTACCTACCAGCAACTCCAGGAAATTCGTCTATACTACCGCTTCAGCGACGTCGATGTGGATCGCTACACCCTCGATGACGACTACCAGCAGGTGATGCTGGCTGCACGGGAGCTGGACTATAGCCGCGTGCCCACGGAGGCCAAAACCTGGGTGAACCAGCGGCTGAAGTATACCCATGGGTTTGGGGCGGTGATGAGTCCGGTGAACCGCGTTACCCGCAATGGCCTACCCGAATTTCTCATTCAAGATATTCCACCGGTCTCCAACACCAGCCTAGAGATTACCCAGCCCCGGCTGTACTACGGCGAAACAACCGATAGCTACATTTTCACCGGCACCAGCACCGATGAATTTGACTATCCCCGCAGCGAGGAGAATGCGGCCAATCGCTACGATGGTTTGGGAGGCGTGCCCATGCCCACCTGGTTCCACCGCCTAGCCTATGCCCTGGATTTGGGCAACTTCACGGTGTTGATTTCCAACTACTTCACCCCCGAGTCGCGCATTCTCTACCATCGCCCGATCCTAGAACGGGTGCGGCAGATTGCGCCGTTCCTGCGCTACGACAGTGATCCCTATATCAGCGTTGTGGATGGACGGCTGCAGTGGATTATCGATGCCTATACCGTCAGCGATCGCTTCCCCTATTCGGCACCGGTGACTCGCAGTCCAGATTTTAACCAGTCGTTTCAAGGCAGCACTATTGGCCAGGTGCTCCAAGCTAATACCAACTACATTCGCAACTCGGTGAAAGTGGTGGTTGATGCCTATGATGGCGTGCCCCAGTTTTACGTGGTGGACGATCAAGATCCGCTGCTGAATACCTATCGCCAGATTTTCCCGAACCTGTTTCGCGATCGCGACCAAATTCCCGAAACGCTGCAGGCCCATTTCCGCTACCCGGTGGATCTCTTCAAGATTCAGTCGCAGATGTATGCGGTGTACCACATGAGCAACCCGGAGGAGTTTTATAACCGGGAAGATGTGTGGCGTTTTCCCTTGGAGATCTATGAAGGTCGCCAGGAGGTGATGGAGCCGTACTACGTGATCATGGATTTACCAGGGGGCGATCGCCCTGAATTTACCCTGATCCTGCCGTTTACGCCCGCCAACCGCGACAACATGATTGCCTGGATGGCAGCGCGCTCCGATGGCAGCAACTACGGCAAGCTGCTGCTCTACGAATTTCCTAAGCAGGAGTTAATCTACGGGCCTCGACAAATTGAAGCCCGGATTGACCAAGATCCCGAGATTTCACAGCAGCTCACCCTCTGGAGCCAGGAAGGTTCACGGGTGATTCGTGGCGACTTGCTGGTGATTCCTATTCAGCAATCGTTGCTCTATGTGGAGCCAGTGTATCTCCGGGCTGAGCAAGGCGAATTGCCGGAACTGCGGCGGGTGATCATTTCCTATGGCGATCGCACCGTTATGGAACCCTCCTTAGACGAAGCGATCGCCGCCATCTTCGGCAGTCCTGACCCGTCGGCTCCTCGGGAGCCTGGAGTAGCAACGGGCATCCCCGTACCGCCTGCCTTGGTGGAGGATGCCCTCACGGCCTACCAAAATGCTCAGAATGCTTTGCAGCAGGGCGATTGGGCTAGCTACGGTCGCTATCAACAGGAGTTAGGAGATTTGCTAGAACGCCTAAATCAGCCCAGTGACGAACCGGTGCCTACGCCATAACTACTCCGTAACGGTTAGGCGTCCGACCATGCCCGATTCCGTGTGCCCCGGAATCACGCAGCGTAGTTCATACTCCCCGGGCTTCATGGCGACAAAAAACCATTCTGCCTGGGTGCCGGGGCGCAGTTCTAGCTCATGGATGGCACCCTTGATTTCCACATTGCCTGCTTCCACCTTCTTTGTCCAAACGGCATCGGCGAAGTCTTTGGCGGTGAAGTAATGCTTTTCGGGGCTAGGATTATCCAACACCAGCTTGTAGAGTGTGCCGGTTTGGAAGTCTAGGTGATTGGGCACAAACTTCAGCTCATCTGCCGAGGTGCCCAGATCTATATGTACCGTGGTGGGTGCGGGAGCAGCGATCGCCCCTCCAGGCAGCAGTCCTAACCCGATGACAAGGGCCAGCAGCCAGCCCAGCAGTCGAGGCAGCGATCGCTGCAGTCTCCAACGGGGAAATCGGAACTGGGGGAAGGCTTGATAGGTCATAGCGTCACATCCTGATCGATCTGATCAATTGTTTATGCTCAGTTTATCAGGACTGGTTGACGGACAAAATTGAAGACCCTCACCCCAAACCCTTCGCCCAGAGCGGGCGAGGGGCTTTGAAAGCAAGTGAACGTTCTTGCTACCCTTGTGGGGATAGGGGATAGAGATGGGTCAACGATGGGTGAGGGAATGGGGTTTTTCTAGACCATGGCTCTCCATCCACTCCGCCTGGCCCATCACGTCAACAGCAGGGCCATCGGCTACCAATTGTCCACCGTCTATGACTAAGACGCGATCGCATACCTCTAGAATGAATTCCAGATCATGGGACGAGATCAGCATGGCCTGGGGCGATCGCTGCAGGAATTGAATCAACCTGCGCCGCGCCCGTAAATCCAGATTGGCCGACGGTTCGTCGTAGATCATCACCCGAGGCTGCATGGCCAAAATGCCCGCGATCGCCACCATGCGCTTTTCGCCCCCCGAGAGATGGTGGGGCGGCCGGTTGGCCAGAGCCGTCATGCCCGTAAGCGCTAGGGCGTGGCTCACCCGTTGCTCTACTTCTTGGTCAGACAAGCCCATATTCTGGGGGCCAAAGGCTACGTCATCCCACACCGATGAGGCGAGCAGTTGGTCATCGGGATTTTGAAATACCAGCCCAATATCAGGATGGAACTGCCCTATCTGCACCGGCTGCTCAAAGAGGCTGATCTGTCCCGTCATGGGTCGCAGCAAGCCGCAGAGCAGCATAAATAGAGTGGTTTTCCCAGCTCCGTTGGGGCCAATCACCCCGACGCGCTCACCGGGGGGCAAGGTAAAGGAGATATCCCGCAGCGTATCGGGGCAATCGGGATAGGAAAAACTCACCTGGGACACCGCGATCGCTTCATCGAACCTATTTACTGCAGTCTGCTCAGCAGCTAGGGAAACCGTGGGAGAGTTGAGACGATCCATCACGTTATGCCTTCATTCCTATCCAATATTCAGTGGCGACCAGGGCGATCGCCAGGGTTAAACTCAAGCCCGTGGCGATCGCACTCCAGGAATCTAAGCGGGGGCGATCGCGTGCAGCTAAGGGACTGCAAGCATGGCCATAGCCCCGCAGCCGCATGGCTTGATAGACCCGTTCCGACTGTTCATAGCTGCGAATTAACAGCGTTCCGGCTAAGGATGCAAACACCTGCAAATCCCGCCGCTGGGGTATTAAGGGAATCCGTCTTGTGGGTGCATAGCCAAATCCTCGCAGGCGCATGGCCTGCTTCATGCGCAGCAGTTGATCGGCAATTTCATAGAGATATCGGTAGGACAGCAGCAGCATATCGGTGAGGGTGGTAGGTAGTCCTAGCGATCGCATCGCCTTCACGGTTTGCAAAAAAGGAGCGGTGCCAAACAGCAGCAAACTGAGGGTAATGATGGACAAAAACCGTCCTACGATCAAGACCACTGCCCAGCAGCCTTCCTGCCGCAGGGTCAGCGGCCCCCATTGCCATAACACCGTTTCCCCAGACATGAGGGGCAAAACGAGAATCACCCCGAGCAAAAAAAAGCTTGGATAGCGGAGCCGCTGTAGCCAATAGATCCAAGGCAGCCGCGACAGGCCGTAGAGCAATGCCGTCAGCCCCATTACCACCGGCACAAGCCATAACGTTTCCACCATCGCCACCGCAAACATTAGTGCGCCTAGCCCGATGAGCTTATAGCGTGGCTGCCAAGCATGGATGGGCGATTGCAGGTGGGCGTATTCATCAATGTCTAGCTTCATGGTGTGCCGTGATGACCTAGAAGATCGGGCTTAACCTGATGTAAGAATAACACCAGCATGGCGGTAAAGCCGCCTTCAATCAGCATTAGCGGTATGTGGGCTAGGGTGAGACCATAAATGGCGGTTCGCTCGGCTTGGGCATCCATTGCCGCTGGAATATTGGTCATCACCAACACGAAGAAGATAAGCGCGGCCAGCCCCAACCCTAGGGCTCCGGCCAAAAAGGCAAAGATGCCTAATCGAGAGCGATCGCTTCCCCATCGCCAGAACCGCCGCAGTTGAAAGGCTTGATAAGCCACTAAGGCCGGTACGCCCATCATGACGGCATTGACGCCTAAGACCGTCATGCCACCATGACCCAAAATTACCGCTTGAAATAAGAGACCAATCAAAATGGCAGGAAAGGCGTAGTAGCCCAAAACCGTTCCTAATAAGCCATTGAGCACTAAATGCACGCTGGTCGGGGGAATGGGGATGTGGATTGAGGATGCTACAAAAAAAGCTGCCGTTAGCAGTGATGCTTTGGGCATATTGCGACTCACATCCGGATCACGCTGAATCTGCCGTAGGCAGTACCAGGTGGCTAGCCCAGTTAGCCCATAGCCACCGAGACAGACGGGAGCCGAAAGAAGACCATCAGGAAGGTGCATAGACAGGTATAAATCACGGTAAGACTAGGGCTATGCATTACGCTTCGCCTGCTGGATCTGAGACTGATGTGCGTGAGGCAAAAAAGAAAGCTGTGCCCACAAACCCCCAAATGATAGCGCCAATCATCGTCCAGCGCTGCACCGGCGATAATTGTGATGATCTAGGTTGGGGCGACATGGGCATCACAGATGGACTGAGATCCACCGGAGCTGAAGCTGCTTCTGGATTTTCCGTTGCTGTTTCAGCGCTACCGGATGGGGGCAGATTCTCGGTAACGGATGGAGGCGTTGCCATGGGAATTACAATCACCTCGCCATGCCCTGCCTGTCGCACCTGCACTTCCCAATTACCGGTTACAGCAGGATCGGGCATGAAGATAAAATTACCTTGGGAATCTGTGGTGCCGGTGATCCAAGGAGTGGTCACGTCGTCGGGCGAGAACACAGACACTTGGGCCTCAACCATGGGCTTGCCCGTGTCATAGAGGGCAGACACGGCAACAGCGGGGGCGACGGTGTAGTCTAACGCAGTGCTATGGGCCAAGGAGGGAAGGGCGATCGCGAGTCCTGACAAGGTGGCTATGGGAACTAGGAGCGTTCGCAGGGGTTTGACATGCATCGAAAGTTGCCTCAACGTAGATTGGAAAGCCAAGAGAGCGATCGCGTCACCCTCCTGGAGAGCGATTGGTATAACGGCGGTACTAGGCCATCTCTTCTAGAGCGCAATGGCCTTCACCTACGTGACCAAGACCAGCAATCGTATCCTGCAGACGGGTATAGTCATCGGGGGAAAGCTGTTCCTCCAGCATGGTCATATCCACATCAAGGGTGTCGCCTTGGGCGATCGCTGCCAGCGGTTCAAACCCGAGGGCACCGGTGTTAATAGAATCGTCCGAAGCTGCCTCGCCATCTCCAAAAATGTGATCAAAGTGGAAGGTGGCTTCCAAGTCCGCCGTGCTGCCTGCCTCTAGAATGCCCTTGCGTTCATCGCCCACAAAGTTACCGCAGACGTAGCGCATTTCTTGATCGAGGCGCAGGGTGAAGTTCACCACTTGCCCATCTTTCTCGGCGGTGCCCACCAACATCAACACATGACCGGCAGCAGGGCCGTCGGCTGCTTTTGGCATGGTCCACTCTAGGGCATTGTAGCGACCGGCTGGAGCAGACACCTCTGCCAACAGGATGGGATCGGCATCGGCTTCACCCTCTGCTAAATCTACGGTCTGCTGTTCCACCACCATCACATCTTGGTTGGGCTCTAGAGTAGTATCTACTTCTGGATCAAACGACGCGTCGGTTTGATAGGCTTTCACATTGGCCAGGTTGACATAAACGTGGTCGAACCCAATCTCCCACCCGTCCTTAGACACAAATCCTTCTCGGACAAAATCTTCCCCATTGGCGCGGACTTGGAGCAGGCCCTCCTCGGTCTCGGGCGCATCACTGACTGCAGACGTGTCTGGAGTCGTAGACGAGGGAGCATTGCTTGACGCGCAACCATAGGACACAGATACCATCACAGCTGCTGTACCCAGAGCCATCCATACTGATCGATGCATCAATAATTCTCGTAAGTTTTTAGGGGCATAGCTTGAACATGACTCATCCAAGTCATGCACAGTGTTAGTAAACCTTGCCCCTTTCTAAATTTCAATGCTGCCAGGGGGGATAGGGTCATGGGTTCGTTGCCAAGACCACCCAACCTAGATCGCTCAGGTCAGACCAGCGGAGGGTGCGAAGTGGCACTAAAAACGGTAGAGTCAAGCTGAGAACTATGCAGATGTAACGGGTAAAGTCTATGCGGCTGTTTGTCGTGCTGGCGATCGCAATCGCGTTGCTGGCAGTAGTGTTTGCGCTACAAAATACGATGGCGATAGAACTCAGCTTCTTACCCTGGCAGTTTGAAGGGCCCTTGGCGCTGTTTTTACTGATAACGCTGGCTCTAGGTATTGGGGTAGGGCTTTTGGTCTCGGTGCCAGCCGTAGTGCGGCGAAGCTGGAGTTTATCTCGCCAAACCCATCAGGTGGAGAGCCTCAACCAACAACTGCTAGATAAGGATCAAGAGCGGGAGTCCCAAATTGCTGCTGCGCGACGCGATCGCTTGGCCCTGAAAGCTGCCCACCAAAATCTACTCACCGCCTTGGCGATCGCTGATCCCCGAACGGGTTTGCTCAAGCAAGACTGGCTCTCTCCAGGCGTGCAGTATTGGCTAAAGCAGCGGGCGACGTCTACCGACAGCCCATCGTCCCTTTGCCTCTATCTGCTGGAAGGACGGGCCAGCAACCCCACCCCCATGGATCAGCAGGCTCTTTACCTGGCTATGGCCGATCGCCTCCAAAGCCAAGAGCCGGCCCATAGCTGGCTGTTTACCGATGGTACTGCTCGGTTTGCTTGCCTCACCCCCGATTTGGATGTCAAAACTGCCCACGAGTTTGGCGATCGCCTGCGCGAGGTCCTGACCCAAACCCCATTGATGATCAACAGCACCTCCACCACGGTTGAGGTGAGTATTGGTGGCGTGATTGCCCATCCCCCCGAAGGTATCAATGCCGACCAGTTCATCCAGCAGGCCCAAGCCGCCATCGACCACGCCAAGCAACGCGGCCGCAACCGAGTTCGATTAGTTGAAGCGCAGCGTGCCTGAGCATCAAGCCTGATGGACTGATGACCCATCTTTTCCCTCATCCCCCAGCCCCCTCTCCCACAAGGGGAGAAGGAGAGCAAGAAAGTTTGTGTGCTTTCAAAGCCCCTCGCCCATTCTGGGTTTGGGGTGAGGGGCTTCGAGGTTTATCCGCTAACCAGGAATCAACCTGAGACTAACAAGTCTAAACCTTCGGATCGGTTTCTGTCGAAACATCTGCCGAAGAATCTGCCGAAGAATCTGCCGAAGAATCTGCCGGAGGTTCTTCCGTGCTAGATGCTTCAGGACTGGGCTCTGAATCTGCCGCCGCTGAGGATGGGCCACCGGGAAGGCGATCGCCCAACTCGGCAACCGTTTCCTGGGCCTGGTCGGCTAGTTTTTGCCCCTGAGACTGCACCTGGGAAGCGATCGCTTGAGTGCCTTCCAGCGCCGCCTTCATATCGTCCTTCGTCCGAGACAGATCGTCTTTGAGAAATTCCTTCACCTTGGTGACCCGGTCTGCCAACCCGGCGGACACCTGCTCTGGCTCTTCGACCGCCGTCTTGTTCACAATCATGCGCTTGCTGCCCACACTGATTACCGCTGTGGGACTTAAGCGATAAACGCCATCCAGCCTGCCCCGCCAGCCGTTGGACACAAACAGGTAATCGACCACCGCGCCAGTGGCTGCATCAAATTGATAATCTACAACTGTGCCGGCCCGATTGCCGCCATCTGTCCATACCTCATGGCCAATAATCAGTTCTGTATCTGGCGGCCGCTGGGTTTCAGTCCCTGCAACGTAGCTGACCAAGACACTTTCTTGACCAATTGTCTCAATCTGCCCCCAGGCAAATTCTGTATGTTTGCGTCCCAATAGCCCAGATTTACAGCTAAGTCCGACGATTTGGTGGGTTTTATGGGCCAGCCAAACCTGATCCACTCGCCCTAGATCATCCGTTGTGTTGCTATCGATGACTAGGCGACCGAGTAGGTTACTGTGTTGGATAACCGATGGTTCTATATCAGCCATGGGAGACTCCTAATAGCGGGCGATCGCCCCCTTACGTTGTCCATATAATAACGAGTCTGTCCAGCTCTGGCCACTACAAAATATGTCTATCCCACGAGGGCGGCTGGCAATGAGTCTGGCTCGGGCGCTGCCATTCTGGGGACTAGTACTCTAGGGGAAAAAAGTAACCTGTCTAGTTGCTAAGGCGGGAAATCTTGTTTTTCCTGGAATTCCTTTTCGTTCTTCTGTCTTCGTTCTTCTATTTTGCGTTACTAGAACCATGGATCCTCCCCTAGGTCTTGCCCGTGGGTTTGATCCGTCGGCGTGGTGCGTTCAAACTCTAGGCGCATCAAGCGTTCTTGCTCACCATCGGCGGCGATCGCTCGAATTGCATAGCGAATCTGCCCATTGGGAAACGGTACCTGCCATTGAAAAGTGCCATCGGGCTGAAGGAGTTTGGGTTGACCATTCACCGCCACATGGGCGTCCGACTCGGTAGATCCATACACGATCAGTTCCGCATCGGCCACCAGCCAAAAACGACGCGATCGCTCCGGCGGCATGGAGGCGGCAAGCCCAATTCCCGATGCCCCAGATTGAATGCCCGACCATCCCATACCCGACGGGGTCGGCAGCATCCATCCCCCTCCCCCGGATAATGCGATGGAGCCGGTCATCGTCTCTAGACCGGCGGTAGCTAGGTGAAAAAGCTGTTCGTGGATCACCGGCTGGACGGCGTCGTGGTGTTGCTCAGTCAGGGAGGCTGGTGCCGGGGTCGGAGCAGCACGCAGCACGGGCGATCGCGCCAACGTAACCCACTGCCCATCGGCGGTGAGGTAGCCGATGTCGGCCACATAGTCGCGATCGCTCATCGGCAGAGGCATCCAATACTCTTGCTGACCAGCACAGTCAAACTGCTGCAGGCTATGGGGATTTTGCTGGTCTAGATCGCGATCGGTGGCGTCGTAGAGGCGCAGCGCTAGGGATCCATGGTTCTGGAATGCTGTTTGATTCTGGGGGGTTAGTTGCCAAGCGGCATGGGCCCAATGCTCCTGCTGCGTTAGGCTGAGATGACTACGCTCCGGTATGGGTGGCAGATCAGCATTGATCGTGGCGACATCTGGAACCCTTGCAACACCTGGCTTCGCCTGAACCGGGGCGATCGCTGTTCCCAGGCGTCCAGCTCGATCGGCCGCCACCACGGTGCCAATGCGTTGGGCGGCGATCGCTGCTCCCGAGGGTGGCGCATCAGGATGGGTGCGTTCTGCTACCGCCACCTGCTGTTCCCGTCGCCAGCGCCATAGTCCTAGGGCCAGCCAGCCCATGGGCATCACCGCAACAATGCCCCAAAACCACTTGGGTGATGTCTGTCCCGAGGGCGGCGGCGATGCCTGAGCCTGGGCCAGCATGGGCTGTGGCGACAGGGCCATCATCCGAGGCGACAGGTCGTTCGACAGGCCAACTAGGGCTAGGAGCAGTAGCCCATACAGGGGGGAACAGAGCAGTTGGAAACTACGGGGCATCATCGTAACATCAACCTAGGTTTGCAAACAGGCGATCGCAGTGGGTAGACTGCACCATGCATCCCATCCAGAGCGTCGATGCTGGAGCCCAAAGCTGTTGACGAACGCTTCCTGCGCGATCAACAGGCGATCAAAATGTTCGTTAGGGGGCAGAACGGCGCGGGATTATCATCTCACACTTAGGGGGATAATCCATGAGCGATCGCTTTCTCCCCGACTCTATCTGTGACTCCAATGGCTGGCGATCGCCTGCAGGAGTGGGTACAAGACCAACAACGATTTCCCAGGGCTTATGAAAATCTTGGTGCTCAATGCCGGTTCCAGCAGTCAGAAAAGCAGTCTGTATGATTTAACAGCCCCCTTGCCCCGGGATCCGCCTAAACCCCTGTGGACAGCGCAACTGGATTGGGGTCGCCAGCCTGGTCTGGTGGATCTGAAGGTGCGGGGAGCGGCTGGACTACAGCAGTGGCAACTCCAGACGTCTCCCAGTGAGGGTACCCAAGTCATGCTGGAAACTCTCTGGCAGGGTGAGCAGGCCGTTTTACCCGATGCCAGCGCGATTGATGGTGTCGGGCATCGGGTGGTGCATGGAGGGCAGGACTATAGCCAAAGTGTACGGGTGACCGAGGCGGTGAAGGCGGCGATCGCCCGTCTGATTCCCCTCGCGCCGGCCCATAATCCCGCCAATCTCAAGGGCATCACCGCGATTGAGGAGATTCTCGGAACCGATCTGCCCCAGGTTGCCGTGTTTGATACCGCCTTTCATCACCAGATGCCCGCCGCCGCCGCCACCTATCCCATTCCCTACGCCCTCACCCAGCAAGGCATGAAGCGCTACGGTTTCCACGGCATCAGTCATCGCTACTGCGCCCAGCGAGCTGCCCAACTGCTAGAACGTCCCCTAGACAGTCTGCGGTTGATCACCTGCCATCTTGGTAATGGGGCATCCCTGGCGGCGATCGCCCAGGGGCACAGCGTCGATACCACCATGGGTTTCACGCCCCTGGAAGGCTTGATGATGGGTAGTCGTTCGGGCTCGGTAGATCCTGGTCTCCTTATTCATCTCCTGCGCCAAGGCGACTATGGCGTGGATGACTTGGATCGATTGCTGAATCGCGAATCCGGCTTTTTGGGCGTTTCGGGGGTTTCGTCTGATGTGCGCGATGTGCTAGCCGCGATCGCCACCGGCAACGAGCAGGCCCAGCTTGCCCTGGATGTCTATATCCATCGCCTGCGCTACTACGTAGGCGCTATGCTCATGAGCTTGGGGGGGCTGGATGGTCTGGTGTTCACGGCGGGCATTGGGGAGCGATCGCCCGAGGTACGGGCCGCTGTTTGTGAATCTCTTGGCTTCCTCGACGTTAGGTTGGATGGCGATCGCAATCAAGACAGTCCTGCCGATGCCCTCATTTCTGCTTCAGACTCTGCCGTGCCGGTGCTGGTTATTCAAACCCAGGAAGATTGGGCGATCGCTCAAGAGTGCTGGCACTTGCTGAAGCATACCTAGGATGCCAACCCTAGACTGCCGATTCTAGGATCCTGGCACCTCAACTATCCATAAAAAAACGCGATCGCAGTCCACAGGGGAGCGATCGCGGGGAGTGGGTTCCAATTGACAATGTTGAACGCAGCGTCTCTAGGGAGCTAGAGCATTACCGCGCAGCAAGCTACCAATGGTTTTGGCGGTAATCTTCAGCTGCACCAAGGGGTTAGCCG
>DATNRH010000937.1 GCA_036703605.1 Candidatus Obscuribacterales bacterium
TCACCCCGACCACTTGCGCAAGGCAAGTTCAGCATTGGAGCTGTAGGGCGAAAATGAACCCCATGAGCACCTGATGGATTTACGCTAAGTGCTTGAATTTGTTGGTGCCCCCGGAGAGATTTGAACTCCCGACCCCCTGATTACAAATCAGGATATTTCTAGCCTTATTAGATGGTTATAGCACGAATAAAACCTGTGAGTTCACTGTTTAGGCGGTTTTAGTCCGCTTTGTTCAGGGTGCATGAACCCCCTAGGTCACCTGATAGAGGTAGCACGATGAGCGTCAAGTTTGAACCGTTTGCAAGCGACCGTGAGAAACGCCTCGCATATTTTGCTCAAGAGATATTGCAGGAGTGCTGCGAAGGGCCCGGCGATATCGATTACGATACCGTCCTCAGCACAGCGGAGCGGGCTGGGCTTATATTCTGGTCCAAGTGCGAGACTGGCAACGAAGAGGAATGGCCAGAAGATTGCGAGCTTGGAGATCCAATGTGGCAGCAAGTAAGGGGTCAGCTTCCTGCAGGTGTCATCGAACTGGATGAACCATCCCCACCCCTCACCGGCACGCAGCAGCTACAGCAGGCGATGCGTACCGACTACGGGGATGGGTGAGGCTCCTTAGTTTTCCATGTCTTCAATACCAACCGCCACGGAACCATAAGCAACATCTCCTGGCCCGGTCCAATAGCTGTCGAACGTACCGTCTGCGTGCAGGATACCGAGTGGCCGGTGTCGCACGCAACGCGCCTCTAGCTCGCTGAGCACCTGGACACGTGGCGACCTTTCCTCAAACCAGCGCTGCTGTGCCAATGTCAGTCGGCTGGCTTGTCTCATCGTCTCTCTCCTTTAGCTGACTGTCTTGCTTTTTGCCTCGTAGAAGATTGAGCGATCCGAAGAACAGAGGTCGCCAATCAATCGCTGCTGCGCACAGAACGCTATTTGATAGCGAGCCACGCGGGCCTGTTCGGCATACAGTTCCTCGCGAAGCTTTTTTATGATAGCCTCATAAACAAGGCCGGAGTCTTCCTTCGCTTTTGCCATCGTCTGCTGGCTCCTTTAATTGCCTTCTCGGACGATCACGACAACTGCCTTGCCGCGCGTGTCGCCGTCTTTGTCAAAAGCCATAGCTTCGCGGATGGCGTTATCTC
>DATNRH010000938.1 GCA_036703605.1 Candidatus Obscuribacterales bacterium
CGGGCTTCTCATGTCGCTCCGGTCGGTTTCTCTAAAAAAATAGTTTCATCATCTCCCCCGCCCGACCTCCCGTGAAGGGAAGCCGGACGGTGGTATGTTGTGTGGTTTAGCCAAGCCCTCTTTTGACCACGTAGCTTTCGAGCCACCGCCAGTATTCACCAGCGGACGCAAAGCCCTGCTCCTGCGCAGCGAGCCCTTCGGCTTGCAGTCTTGTCAGCCCCCATCGTACTCAGCAATGGCGGCCCGTTCCTCAAAGGCTTCGATGTCTGGGATACGGGAGGCGCTCATAGCGATACGTCCTGCGGCAGCCTGACCTGATCAATGATCTGCCTCTACCAAACCCTCCTCAAACGGAGAAAAATCCGTCTCGTTCGTCACGGGCGAATTGATCTATATCAATGAATTGGCGGTCGCACGTAGCAAAAACAACTGATGTTTCCGCGTGAGAGCGACTGTGTGCACGCGTTCTAATTATTGCAGGAGGAGTACTATGAATTTAAAAAAGAGGAGCTTTTTGCTAGGGTTGGGTATGCTATTGGCAGCATGCGCCGGAACAGGTCCAACTGATTCAGTGCTGGACGAGACGTCCAGAAGCGCTGTCGTAATACAGAGTGTAACTGTTGATGGTACCGCCCTTGGCGCCACTACTGATGGGCAGCAGGTACCTGCTTCGACCGCCGTGCGTATTCTTGAAGAGGAAGCCACAAGACTTGTTGGTCAAGGCCGTGGCGCGACGCCCACAATTGTTGCGATCAAGCTTGAAAGCGTGAATCTTATCAGTGCTGCTCAGAGCATCTTTATAGGTGGTGAGAGCGTGATGAAAGGTACAGTATCTCTTCTCAACGCTAGCACCGGGCAAGTTATTATTCCGCCTCAAGAAATCGATGCTGGCGGCGGCGGCTGGGTTCTTGGAGGGATTGTTGGTGCTGCAACAAGAGATGACCCTGCAACTGAGCTAAGGCAGATGTCGGCGGAGTTTGTTGACAGAGCCCAAGTGTTGATCCTCGGCATGTAGTATGTGAGTCAACGCTGACTTGAAGGCGTGTAAATGGTCGCGCCTTCTTTCCAGCTGACTAAAAAAATGGGTCTATGATGCCCCGCCCGACCTCCCGCGATGGGAAGCCGGACGGGGGTATGTTGTGTGGTTTAGCCAAGCCCTCTTTTGACCACATAGTCAGCCAGCCACCGCCAGTATTCACCAGCCGAGGCAAAGCCCTGCTCCTGTGCAGCGAGCGCTTCGGCCTGCAGCCTTGTCAGCCCCCCATCGTACTCCGCAATGGCGGCTCTTTCCTCAAAGGCCTCGATGTCAGGGATACGGGATGCGCTCATAGCACCACGTCCTGCGGCAGCCTGATTTGATCAATGATCTCCCGCTTTTGGGTGTCACTGATGCCAGCCGAGTAGAGCCCATAGGTGAGCTTGTTCTCGGACCGTGCTGACTGATGGCCGACGAGGGAGGCGG
>DATNRH010000939.1 GCA_036703605.1 Candidatus Obscuribacterales bacterium
CTCCCCTGGATGCAGTTGCGGGATCAAGCAGCTTTCCAACCACACCTCAAAAACAACGCGATTACAGGAACCCTCCACTGTAAAGGGCGCGATGAGGTCTCCATCCCGATACCCCGCAATCCTATTCACCCGTCCCTGACGCCGACCCGATTTCATCGCATAGAACCGTTCTCCTATGGGAGAGTAGCCATAGCCATAGGTGTCCCGCTCATCCATCCCAGACTCATCGACGTAGGTCACAGACGCCTGGAACACTTGGCTCAACCAGGCTAGGAAGGCTGCTCGTTTCTCCTCGTCTCGTTGGATATACCCGTAGGTTTTTTTTTACGGCTGTAGCGAATCTTCGCGATGGCCCGTGAGATGGTAGGTTGGCTGACCTCACCGTCCCACAGTTCGGCTAGTTCCCGCTGAGTTTTGTCGCTATGAGCACCGACGAAGGCCTCGAATCTCTCCCAATCGTTGATTTTGGGTGGGCGCTGGGTTCGGGTTCGGGGGGTGGGTTTGATATCGCCGGTTTGGGCTTTGCGCTGACACCACAAGTTGATGGTGTTGCGGCTGATGTTGAACAGTTGACTGGCTTCGCATTTCTTGAGTCCGTCCAACTCGATCGCCTGCATCACATTGCGTCGGAAGTCGTCACTATAGGGTTTAGCCATGGAGAGAGTAGAGGCAAGGGAACTCTTTTAGCATACGTCCTAGCCTTAATGAATGCAGCTATATCACGTCTCATCGGTGTCGGGTGTTGCTGGAACGTCCGGCCGTTGCTGGAACGTCCGGCCGTTGTGTAGTGGGTGACGGGATAGCATGGGTGGGTGGAGGCTGTAGCAAGAGGTGGGCATTCAACTGGATTGATTAGATAGTGTGGAGTAGAGGCATTTGGGCTGGCAACAACTGGCACTGCTGTTGATGCTTGAGATGAAGCCCCTAGAGCGTGTTTCAAGAAAAGCAGAAACCGTGCCACGCTATTTGTCATTACAGCAGAAAGGTTGCGTGACTGGGGCTATAGCGATCGCATCATTTTAGCGAGTCGCCCCAACAGTCGTTGAGCTGTACTGGATACGGATTTGTTGAGCCGCTAATGAATGGTTGATGGTTGTCTGTACTTTATGGGATGGGGTTCTGGACTGACATAGTGCTGAAGCGATCGAGGGTATGTACTAGCCAGGTGCAAATCCATGCAAAATAATCGAAATCATCAAAGAAATGAGGATTGAAGGTGCCTGCGTTATGGGTTGCCTTTGAGCTGTTCAGCAGCTAGATTCGTGGTGCGATCGCTCACAAGACTCCCAGCACGCGATGGAGGATGGTGCGATCGCATTACTCATGGGCAGGGGATCTCGGCATCCAAGGGTATAGCGATCATCCTAAACCAGAACACCAGCGATCTGCCGCAGTTGCTCAGCCCAAGTTTGAGCGCGGCGAGCTATGACTTGGCGCTGGGAATCTGTAGCCCAAGTCTCGTCCCAATGCAGATGCCAGCGAGAGAGTTGCCGTTGGATCTGGGCTAATTCAAAGGCTTGATCGATGTTCAAATCCATCGCAGTTAGTTCAACCCATGCCTTTGCCTGGCGTAGGGTGGTCAGTGCTTCATCGGCAGCGGTGTCTTCTTCACTCAATGTGGCGAGCTGGGAGAAGGTTTGTGCCAGCATTTCTAGCCGCAGGGAGAGGCGTTGACAGCGAAAGGCAAGGTCTTCAGGACTCCAATGATTCATAGTCTTCCTAGCAATCTGTCGATGATGTCTCGAACCTGCTGGCGCACTGCAGCGTCCAGAATTTGCATGGAGCGATTTTGACGTGGACGAAGGTTGACCATTGATTCATAAAGGATATCTTGGGTCACGGGATTCCAGCTTGCACCCCAAAGATCACCCTGATAACTGCCATTATCTAGCAATGTAACTTCACAATCGGAGTGCATTTCTCCACCCCCCGCCAAAATTTCTAGACGGATATCGACGACGGTTTTGATGTAAAACCGATGAGCCTCTAGCATAGCTTCCAATTGTTCTATTGTTGCAGGCTCATACAGGATGTGAATAATCAATAGTTTGGGATAGAAATGTTTGGGATAGAAGGGGATGAAACTTCAGTTTCCAGTACAGGAGAGTATAGATTGACGAATTCTAGCCTGCAACAGTGGGGAGATGTTTGAGGTCACTGACCTGAACTTGTACAAAATCTAATGGTTTCAATCTTGCATACCTGGGTGGGGTCGGGGACTATGGTGACTATATAGGGGCGTTGACCTCTAACTTGATAGGACTGATCTGCGATGCGTTGTTCTCGTTCTCGGATGCCTGCTCTACCGATATCCCGTCCTGCAAGGGATTGGGGTGTTTTTTCGCTGTTGTTGCGGGGATCTGCCCGCCGACGGATGGCGGCGGTGGTGATGGCGGTGGCGCTGGTGGCTCCGATGGGGATAGGGGTAGGGCGGATGTCGTCGTTGGTGGCTCAGACGTTGACGACCGAGCAAGCTGCTGCCTTGGAAGAGGCAAATCGTTTGGATCAACAAATGATTCAGCTTTATCAACAGGGACAATATGATGAAGCGATTCCCTTAGCCCAACAAGCTTTAGACATCCGAGAAACGGCGCTGGGTGAGAATCATCTTTATGTCGCCACCAGCCTCAATAATCTGGCAGAGTTATATCGAGCGCAGGGGAATTACGCGGCGGCCGAACCGCTCTTTCAGCAATCGCTCGCTATTCGAGAAACCGCCCTAGGCGAAAATCATCCCGATGTTGCCACCAGTCTTAATAATCTGGCTAACTTGTATCTGGATCAGGGAAATTACGCTGCCGCTCAACCCCTCTTAGAGCACTCGCTCTCGATTTATGAAACTACTTTCGAAAGCAATCATTCTGAGGTTGCAAGCATCCTGAATAATCTAGCAACTTTGTATCACGACCAGGGGGATTACATCTCTGCAGAATTGCTCTACCAGCGTTCACTCTTCATTTATGAAACGGCCTTTCAAGCTAATCATCCCAATATGGCCAGAGTCCTTAATAACCTAGGAGGTTTGTATCAAGACCAAGGGAATTATGCTGCTGCTGAAATTAGTTACCAGCAATCACTGGCTCTTCTCCAAGCGAGCGTGAATGTAAATCATCCCGATATTGCAACCCTCCTGATTAATTTAGCATCGTTGTATCAAGATCAAGGAGATTATGCCACCGCAGAGCCTCTCTTACAGCAATCTCTCATTATCCTAACAGCGGTACTGGGCGTGAATCATCCTCGTATTGCTGTAAGTCTCGACAATTTGGCAAGAGTCTATCTTCACCAGGGTAAGTACGAAGAGGCTGCAACTTTCTATGAACGCTCGCTCTCTATCTTGGAAACTGCTTTAGATGAGAATCATCCTGATGTTGCCAGCAGCTTCAACAATCTAGCCAGGTTGTATCAAGAACAGGGAAATTACGCGGCGGCCGAACCGCTTTATCAGCGCTCGCTCTCAATTTATGAAACTGCCTTGGGTGAGAATCATCCCAATGTTGCTCTCAGCCTCAATAATCTGGCGTCGCTGTATCAAGCACAGGAAAATACTGCAGCGGCACTGCCACTACTTGAACGAGCCGCAGAAAGTCGAGAAGCCCAACTAGAACTGACCCTGGCGGTCATTTCTGAGGCACGACGGCGGGC
>DATNRH010000940.1 GCA_036703605.1 Candidatus Obscuribacterales bacterium
AACTGTTGTAAGCTACGCCCAAATTACCCAGGGCACTGCCCTCACCTTGCCGATCGCCAATCTCGCGGGCAATCACCAACCGTTGCTCATATAGGGCGATCGCCTCTTGGTATTGACCAAGGTCAGCGTAAGCAATTCCCAAATTACCCAGGGCAGCAGCTTCGCCGCGCCGATCGCCAATCTCGCGGGCAATCACCAACCGTTGCTCATATAGGGCGATCGCCTCCTGATATTGACCCAAGTTGTTGTACGCATTTCCCAAATTGTTCAGTGCATTGCCCTCGCCGTGCCGATCGCCAATCTCGCGGGCAATCACCAACCGTTGCTCATATAGGGCGATCGCTTCTTGGTATTGTCCGAGGTTAGCGTAAGCATTTCCCAAACTACCCAGAGCAGCACCCTCACCGCGCCGATCGCCGATCTCAAGTCTGATAACCAGCTCTTGCTCATATAGGGCGATCGCCTCTTGGTATTGTCCAAGGTCAGCATAAGCATTTCCCAAACTGCCCAGTGCATTGCCTTCGCCGCGCCGATCGCCAATCTCGCGAGCAATCACCAATGCTTGCTCATACAGGGCGATCGCCTCCTGATATTGACCCAAGTTGTTGTACGCATTTCCCAAATTGTTCAGTGCATTACCCTCACCTTGCCGATCGCCGATCTCGCGGGTAACCACCAGAGTTTGCTCATAGAGCACGATCGCTTCTTGGTATTGACTGAGGTTGGCGTAAGCATTTCCCAAACTACCCAGCGCCGCACCCTCGCCTCGCCGATCGCCGATTTCGCGGGCGATGGCTAAGGCTTGCTCATGGTAATCAATGGCGGTGGGCACCTGCCCGGCAATTCTATACAAAAGACCCAAGGCATTGAGTGTATCCCCTTCCTCTTGCCGGCTGCCAATGTCCTGATAGAGTTCCAGCGCCGCCTGCCACGATTCCAGCGCGGCTTGAAACTGGCTGGTGTCGAATTGCTCAAGCCCCTGCTGGTAGAGGCGATCCGCTTCCTCCAGCAGTGCCGCCGCATCCGTCTCGGTCGTCGTCTGGGCACGGACAGTAGCGGGCAATAGGGGCACAGCGGCGGGGGCAATCAGCAGCGCGGTCAGCAAGGGCAGCAGGGATTTGGCATTCATGGTTTGGGGTTTTCCAGCACGTCTACATATTACCTAGTGGGGATGATGTAGGCAGTTATGCAGTGGATGCTATGAAGCGCAACAAGAAGGAGTTTGAGCGATCTGGGATCGACTAACGCTTTATAGATACACATCACGGTATACGGGCGATCGCGTCCCCTGATCGTCTAAGAATCAAGTGTTTCAGGATTTTTGCTAGACTTCTTCTGTTCCGACGATAAGCGACGCTCCACCTTTTTCACATCTTCTTCTGGCGGCAATGATTCAGGACGAATGCCCCGTTCTAGTAACGTCTGGCGAACCGCGTCATTATTGATAACGTGCTCCGCTGAAATCTCTTGCTCGGTTCCTAATTGATTTTCGCGGGAATTAAAAATCGTAATTTCCGTGGCAAAATCCTTAGCTTTCAGAATGATAGTGGGTGCAAAATCAGCCAGGGGCCGCTTCTCCGGTACATTCCATTGCGCCTTCATCGCCTTGGTTGATTTGCCAAACAACGCTTGATCACCTTTGCTGCGAATTAACCCAAAATTGCGATCGCTGCCCGTCTGCTCAAAAATCACTTTCGACAGCTCTTTTTCGGTCTCCGTCAGCTTTCGGCGTGCGGATACTCGCTCGGCTTCAAGTAAGCGTTGCTCAATCATCTCCGCTTTGCGGGTTTGCATTGCGAAGTAGGTCTGGGCAAACGCAATTTCCTGCTTTTTCGGATCACCATTCTGAGCAATCAGGTAACAGGCGTAGCGCGTCAGCATAATGTCATCAATCTGGCGCTGGCTGCCTGAGCCAAGTTCGACCATTTTCCTGACGTCAGCAAAATGGTCATCGATGTCATGCCCAGACACCTCACAGGACGTTTTTGCTTTCGATATAACATTCAGAAAGTTGTCCCATTTTGAATATCCCAGCAGATGCTGGAGATCACGAGCTAGCCAATACTCGATGCTATTCTCTGTTTTCTGAGCATGGGCTTCAAAGGTAACGGTCAGAGTGTTAATTGCGTCGGATTGCATAATGAGTCGGTCTTAACAAAAGGCAGATTTGTACAAATCAACGGGCGATCGCGCCTATGAATGGTTGTCTAGCCATTCTGAGATGGCGGCTTCAGCAATATCAGACATTTCCAGGTCGTGTTCCAAAGCACCCATCTTGAGCCGTTTGTGCAACGCTTTTGAGAGATAGAGCGTGGTTCTCAGATATTGGCTATTACTACTCTTCCCTTTGGGCGATC
>DATNRH010000941.1 GCA_036703605.1 Candidatus Obscuribacterales bacterium
GTCATCGGTGTCCCTGAGCCAGATTCCCAAGCCTCAGGAGATTAAAAACCATCTGGATGCCCATGTCATTGGTCAGGATCAGGCGAAAAAGATTCTGTCCGTTGCGGTGTACAACCACTATAAGCGTCTCAGCTATGAGCAAAGCATGACGCTGGGCGGCACCCGTCGGGATGATTCCATCCAGCTTCAGAAGTCTAATATTCTGCTGATTGGCCCCACGGGCTGCGGTAAAACACTTCTGGCCCAAACCCTAGCAGAACTACTAGATGTGCCCTTTGCGGTAGCGGATGCGACGACGCTGACGGAAGCTGGGTATGTGGGTGAAGATGTGGAAAACATCCTGCTACGCCTGCTGCAAGTCGCTGATCTGGATGTAGAAGAAGCCCAGCGCGGCATCATCTACGTCGATGAAATTGACAAGATTGCCCGCAAGAGCGAAAACCCTTCTATCACCCGAGATGTATCTGGCGAAGGCGTCCAGCAAGCATTATTGAAAATGCTAGAGGGGACTGTTGCGAACGTGCCGCCTCAAGGCGGCCGCAAGCACCCCTATCAAGACTGTATTCAGATCGATACTACTAATATTCTGTTCATCTGCGGTGGAGCGTTTGTGGGGCTCGACAAGGCGGTTGAGCAGCGCATTGGTAAGCGTTCCATGGGTTTTGTCCAACCCACCGATAATCAGCAGTTGCGCGAACGTCGGGCTTCGGAAGTGCTGAAGCATGTTGAGCCTGACGATATGGTTAAATTTGGCATGATTCCTGAATTCATTGGCCGGGTGCCGGTGATGGCGGTGGTGGATCCGCTCGATGAGGAAGCCCTCACAGAGATCTTGACCGAGCCCCGCAATGCGCTGGTGAAGCAGTATCAAAAACTGCTGAAGATGGATAATGTCACCCTAGAGTTTAAACCCGATGCCGTGCGGGCGATCGCTCGGGAAGCCTATCGTCGGAAGACCGGAGCTCGGGCCCTGCGGGGTATTGTCGAGGAGCTAATGCTAGAAATCATGTATGAGCTGCCCTCTCGAAAAGATGTGACCCGCTGCGTGATTACTCGAGAGATGGTGGAAAAACGCTCGACGGCTGAGCTACTAGTGCATCCGTCGTCCCTGCCCAAACCTGAGTCGGCTTAAGGGCCTGTGAATCCGTTGTGCATCATTTACTAAGCTAAGCCCATGCCCTATCAAGCCGTTCGTGGTGTTGACCATTACTATGAGTGGATCACGGCGGGCGATCGCCCCCAACCATCAGGATCAAAGCCTGTGATGGTGTTCCTCCACGGCTGGGCTGGGTCGGGGCGCTATTGGCGAACCACGGCACATGCCCTAACGCCCCACTTTGATTGTCTGCTCTACGATATGCGAGGCTTTGGGCGATCGCCCCTGCCGGTGCCACCGCCAGCGGATTTGATCGACGACTATGAACTAGACAGCTATGCCGATGATTTGGCGATGCTTCTAGAGGCCCTAGGGCTATCGCGTCCGGTCTACCTCAATGCTCATTCCATGGGGGCTTCTGTGGCCACCCTGTTTCTCAACCGCCATGGAGATTGGGTCAAAGAAGCGGTGTTAACCTGTAGCGGCATTTTTGACTACGACAAGCAGGCCTTTGAAGCGTTTTATCGCTTTGGCGGGTATGTGGTGAGCTTTCGTCCGGCATGGCTAGGACAAATTCCCCTCGCCCACCGTATGTTCATGGCTCGATTTCTACATCGCTCCATTCCTAGCCACGAAAGTCAGTCATTTCTCAACGATTTTCTGATGGCGGACTATGCAGCGGCCATGGGTACCATCTACACCTCGGTGAGCAAAGCAGCGACGGAGGTGATGCCCCGGGAGTTTGCCCAACTGAAGACGCGTACCCTGCTGATCTCGGGGCAGTATGATCAGATTATTCCAGCAGATATGGGGCAAAAAGCGGCAGCCCTGAGTCCCCATGTAACCCAGGTAGTGATTCCCCGCACCTCCCACTTTCCCATGCTGGAAGATGCCAAGACCTATCTACAAGTGCTGTCTGCCTTCCTGGAATTGGGCGATCGCACCCCAGCGCTACCGGTCTAAGCTCCTATTGATCTAAGTGCGCGCAGGCTAATGTAGCCGCCGCCAACCGATCTCGCCCGTTTATTGTCGCGTAGAAGGACACCTCCCCTATGAACATCACCACCGCGCTGCTGAGTATTCTGGCAGCGATCGCCATTTGGGGCGTGAGTTTGCCTGCTTGGGCAGACTGGAGCACACCGCTCTCCTTTAGCAACGCCGACCTCACCCAACAGGATTTCTCAGGGCAGAGCTTACAGGCTGCGGAACTGTCCAATGCCAACCTAGAGCTCACCGATTTTTCAAATGCTGATCTGCGGGGAGCTGTGTTGAGTGCCTCGGTGCTAACCAAAACCAATCTGCATGGGGCAGACTTGACCAATGCCATGGCAGATCAGTCCAAGTTCTTTGATACCGACTTGAGTGATGCCGTGTTAGTCGAGTCCATTTTGCTGGGATCTACCTTTGAACAGGTAGATATCACCGGAGCAGACTTTAGTGATGCTATTCTAGATCGGCTGCAGGTCAAGGAATTTTGCGCCTACGCTACTGGAACTAATCCAACCACCGGCATCAAAACCCGAGACTCCTTGGGTTGCCGGTAGACCAGCATCCTGCCGTTTTCCCTCGCCTATGGATATCTCTACGATGCGATCGCCAGATTCTAGCTCTGCTGCCCTGTCTTCTGCGCCGGTTTATCAGGTTGGGGTGATTGGGGGAGGGCAGCTTGCCTGGATGATGGAGCGAGGGGCAAGGGCCTTAGACCTGGGTCTACGCGTTCAGACCCCCCAGCCGACGGATCCAGCGGTGGCGATCGCTCGGGGCGTGGTCTATGGAGCCATTGATGATGCTGAGGCCACGGCTCGGCTCGCGCAGCAATGTCAGGTGATTACCTTTGAGAATGAGTTCATTGATCTAGCCGCGTTGACGGCCCTAGAGCAGCAGGGCATCCTGTTTCGTCCCTCTCTAGCCGCCCTCACCCCCCTGTTAGACAAGTACGATCAGCGGCGCTACCTGCGAGACCATGGTCTACCCACACCAGACTTTGTTGCCTTGCCCCAAGTCGTAACAGCGGACGATCTAATGCAGTTGGGACTCCCCGTCGTCCTCAAAGCTCGGCGACATGGCTATGACGGCCAGGGTACGAAAATTTTGCGCGATCGCTCCCAGGTATCCGCCGCTCTAGAGTTGATTCAACAATCCCAAACCGACTGGCTGCTGGAGACCTTTATTCCCTTCCAGCGGGAGTTAGCCATTATGGTGGCACGCTCGGTGACGGGAGAGGTGGTGACCTATCCTGTGGTGGAAACTCAGCAGGTGGATCAAATTTGTCGGCGAGTGGTGGCAGTGGGGGATCTACCCGAGGTGGTGGTGCAGCAAGCTGAAGCGATCGCCCGCCAGCTGATGACCAGCCTAGAGATGGTGGGGATCATGGGCATTGAACTCTTCTTGACCGCCGACCAGCAGATTTTGGTGAATGAAACCGCGCCCCGCACCCATAATTCCGGTCACTACAGCCTGGATGCCTGTCAAACCTCCCAGTTTGAACAGCACCTGCGGGCCGTGGCTGGTCTGCCCTTAGGCGATGCGTCCCTCACGGTGCCGGGGGCTGTCATGGTCAACCTACTGGGCACAGACATCCCCGAGGCAGCCTATGCTGATCGGCTGCGATCGCTCTCCGCCCTGCCCCAGTCTCGGCTCTACTGGTATACCAAAGCTCCTCGCCCTGGACGGAAGCTAGGCCATATCACGATGACTTGCCCACAAACCAGGACAGAGGAGCGCCGAGCCTACGCTGACGCCATGATTCAGCGCGTCGAAACCATGTGGTATGCACCCTAGAGTTGATAACGGCTTATTTCTCGGTGAGCGTCCAAGAGCCATCCCAATCTTCGGACGGCGGCTTCAGCAACCACTTCTGGCAGCGATCGAGGTGGAGCACCGATGATTTGTCCGTTTTATCGGCTTCCAGCGCCATGCCAAACTCACCCATGGCCTGGGCAAACTGACGGTCGAGGTAATACTTCCGACCCTTTTCATAATGCTCCATCACCCGCTGCTTCACATCCGGGATCGGATCGTTGCGTAGACCAACCAACTCGTAGATCACAACCGGCTTGGTCTTACCCTTGACCGTGATGTAGTCCAGCTCACGCACCAAGACGCGATCGGCACAGGGGCGGTAGGTGGTTTCGCTAATAACAATATCCGTGCCATAGAGCTTACTAGCCGCCTCTAAGCGTGACCCAAGGTTGACCCCATCACCGATCGCCGTAAACTCCATACGTTTACTAGAGCCAATGTTGCCGCTAATAACGCTATCCGAGTTGACGCCAATGCCAATGCGGATGGGGACTTGGCCGGCAAACTGACGCTCTTCATTAAACAGGGCTAGCCGCCGCCGCATTTCTAAGGCCGTTTGTACTGCCATCCATTCGTGGTCTTGCAAGGGTAGGGGCGATCCATAGACCGCCATAATCGCATCGCCAATGTACTT
Source organism: Candidatus Obscuribacterales bacterium (assembly GCA_036703605.1). Lineage (NCBI taxonomy): Bacteria > Bacillati > Candidatus Melainabacteria > Candidatus Obscuribacterales > Candidatus Obscuribacterales bacterium. Next base: position 4,533 of record DATNRH010000941.1, read on the forward strand.
ATCAAGGGTGCCCTTGTAGGTAAACACCGCATCTACCATGGCTTCGAAGTACTTGTTGAGCATCTCCACCACTTCCTCTGCCTGCAGGCTTTCGGTGATGGTAGTGTAGCTGCGAATATCGGAAAACAGAACGCTGACTTCCTTGCGATCGCCCCCCATTTTGGCCGCATCAGGATTTTCCATGAGCTGCTCGGCCAACTCCTGGGTCATATAGCGATACATGGTGCTTTTGAGACGCTTTTCATCGCTGATGTCATCCATGACCACCAGGGCTCCCGACACGCGATCGCGATCGGCGGCATCGGCAATGGTATTAATCGACAGGTTGACGCTGTGAAACTCTTCTCCATGCACAGGATGGAGCGTTTGATCCGGGTAATACTGCTGGCGATCCTTCAGCTCATGGGGAGACAGGGCTCCTTGAAACCAGCGCGAAAAATCAGCCTTTTCAATGGTGATCAAGTCCACCACCGATCGCCCTTCGATGGACACTGATTGATCTAGCCCCAAGAGTTCCAAGGCGCTTTCATTGGCAGCAATCACCTTGCCTTCCTTGTCCGTGGAAATTACACCATTGGAGAGCGATCGCAAAATGTCCCGCTGCATCTGCTCCTGCTGCTTCACCATGGCAAACAGCTTGGCATTGTGCAACGCCACCCCTGCTTGAATGTTGAAGGTTTCCATGAACTCTTGGTCATTGCGATTGAAGCTAGCCCGCCAACATTCCGGCGCGTCGGGCCAGTTGGCAGCATCGTAGGGGGGTAAGTCAGCCTGCTTCTTCTTGTTGACCAACTGGGTCACCCCAATCAACTCCCCATCTGGATTCCACACCGGCATACAGAGCAGGCTACAGGTGCGATAGCCGTTTTGCTGATCAAACTTTTTAGAAACTTCTGAATCAGGATGGGTGTAGAGATCAAAGGGAATGTTGAGCACTTCGCCGGTTTCCGCCACATGACCCGCAAAACCAACGCCCACCGGCACCCGAAATTCCTTCAAGGAGCCATCCGCCTGGGAAATTTTCGTCCATAGCTCATGGCGATCGCGATCGAGAAGCCAGAGGGTACTGCGATCGGCATTCATCAGCAGCTTGGCTTCATCCATCACCCGCTTTAGCGTATCGTCGAGATCCAAACTGCTCTTGCTGAGAGATTCCGTAGCTTTAATCAGGGCATTAGCGGCCCGTTGCCGCTGAGTTGCCACATAAAACGACTGGGATGATTTGAGAATGAGACGAATAGAGGCACTAAACTCCCTAAACAGATCCTCATCCTCTGGGGTGAAGCCCACCTGATCAATCCGGTCACTCAAAGGATGACCCGGTTCACAATTGGGCCGGAGCTTGTTCATCATTTGCACCACTGCCACCAGTTCTGGTTCACCGTCACTGTCGGGATGCTGTTCATCCAGCAGAGGCATAGCCAGCATGGTGTAGGTGCGATAGCCAGTTTTCTCGTATTGAATACGGGCTTGCTCCGATCGCGGATCATCAAAGAAGTCAAAGGGAAT
>DATNRH010000942.1 GCA_036703605.1 Candidatus Obscuribacterales bacterium
AACTCAGGACGTCTACTCCCGAAGGCTGGTAGTGGGTGTAGCGGTTTTCCAACTCGGGGTCTAAGCTGGGGGTCGCCATGAAAACTGCGGTCTCCCCCCGTAGCTGACCGGTATAGCCGTTCACCCGATCGGTGACGGTCACATCATGGCCTTCATCCAAGGGCAGGTATGCCATGAGCCCTGCCCCAACTAATCGAGGATCATGGTAGCGATCGCTCTCGATGGCGGCGGCGGTTTTAGCTTGGTTCCACAGGCGCAAGTCGGCCATTTGCCCCGAAAAGCTATGCAGGCGATCGTCGGCCACCCGCAGATAGTCTCCTTGAATGCGGCTGATGCTAGTGTCGTCGAGGTAGCCCAGATAGGCTGGCCCCACCGGACTCAGTCGATAGCCCCGCTGACCGGCGGACAGGGAAGGGTTGGCATGAGTGCTGCTCAGTTCTGCTAGGGCTGTCCCATTGAGAAAGCCGCGAAACTCGATGTAGTCTAAGTTCTGGGTTTCGTCATGCACCAGGGCGACATGGTGCCACTGTTCGTCCGTCACGGTATCTGGGGCACTAGCTAGCACCGTTTCCTGCACCTCGGTCAGCTCGTAATTGGCACACCAAGCGATCGCCATCAGCCGCTGCTGGTCTAGATAAATAGCCAAACCAGCTTCGCCATCCCCTTGGCTGAACAGCAGTTGGATGCCATTGACCGGCTGCCCGAATCGACTGGGCTTAAACCAAAACTCCAGGGTAAAGCGAGGATGCCGCCCCAGACCGAAATTGGACTCCTGGCGCAACACCACCAAATCCCGATCGCCATTGAACCACAGAACGGTGCCTGGAACAGCTACGGGAAGGTCTGGCAGAAGGGGCGCAACGGTGACCGGTGTAGGACGAACGTCGGTAGGCACCCCGCCTAGATAAAGGCTGTTGCCGTTCATGCTCAAATCCGCCGCTTGCTCCCCGGTGATGTCCGTCAGCGGCCAGTAGCCAATCAGCCCAGGAGACAGGGGCGGTATCGCCTGCTGCAAGACGTTGTTGAGTTGCAAAGCGCTGCGGGCGTAGTTCCACAGCCGTACCTCGTAGATGATGCCGCTGAAGTAGTTGCCGCTGAAGTCACCGCCAATAGACAGATCATTCCCCTGCAGTTGCAGGCTATTCGCTGGGATGCCTTGGCGATGGTCTAAGCGGCCATTCAGGTAAATGTGCAGAGCATTGGCATCTACCGTCACAGCCACATGGGTAAAGCGCTCAAGGGCGATCGCACTCCGACTCCTCACCTCTCCAGCCCTCAGAGCCGGACTGCGGAAGACCAGTTGATTCTGCTGGTTTATCCCCAACCAAAGGTGAGATGAGCGATCGCTGGCATCACCCAGATGAACAATGGTGTGTTGCCCAACAGCATCAATATAAATCCAGGCTTCTAACGTAAATTGCCTGGACGTCAAGCCCGTCAAACCCCGCCGGGCCAGGACATGATCGATCCCGTTGAATCGATAACCGTTGTTGCCAAGCCGCTGCGGCAGGGGAGACAACACTAAGTCCTGGCTCATCCAGCGGGGCTGAGTCACGAGGTAGGCACCGCCAGGGAGCCCGTGCTGCGCATAGGGTGTGTGATCCAGTAGCTCGATGCCATGGCTTTCCGTCAGAGGCCAGTAGGCCACCAGATCTGGCTCAAAGCCGCTGAAGCGACGGTAGCGGTTGTCGGCAATAGCCTCAGGCGATCGCACCCCTGCCCACACCCGCACCTCTTTGATGAAGCCAGCAAAGGTCATGTCACTCAGATTGCGGCCAATATTCACATCTAGGTTACCTGCCGGTACCTGCACCGCCGCCGATAGCCGATCGGTCTGATCTAGCTCGCCATTGAGGTAAATGCTGACCGTAGACTGGTTTCGGTCAGTCTGCACCGTCACAGCCACATGGGTAAACTCTCCCACCGGCAACGGCTGCACACCCATCACCGGGTCTGCATCTTCAGCAGCCGATCCATAGAAGGCCACCCGCCCATCCGCCGTCAAGCAGAGCAGAAAATGAAGATCTAAATTATCCTCCTGACCCCGACTGAGGATGGGATTTGCCTGATGGCGGGAGGGATTCACCCAGGCCTCTAGGGTGAAGGTGTCCTGCAAGGTCGCTAGTCCCACAGGGGTATCGTCGTCTCCATCTGCCTCCGTAGGGGCAGGAACCTGCACAAAATCATTCAGACCATCAAACCAGAGTACTGATTCTGGACGGTAGGGAGCCGTCAGCGATCGCAGCGTCCAATCTAAATCAGCAAAGCTCCACCCTAGCCGACGGGCCAACTTTAAAAAGCGATAGATGCGATCCAGCTTGGCAGCACTCAGGTTCAGCAACGTCTCCGTTGGTGGCTGGGTGGGGTCATCAGGATTACCGTCCCCCATCTCAATCTGCACATACCCCAGGCTATCCTCCACCGCATTGATAAAAAACAGGCGAGACAATCCGGCATTCACCTCAAACCGATCCAGATCCTGAAATAGCAAATCACTCAGGTCTTGACGGCTTAACCCAGTACGTTCTAGAAATACATCCACCGACGCTAGGGCCGACAGGGCTTCAGTTATGGTCTGGAATCCATAGACTTCAGCCAAGCGGGGCAGATCATC
>DATNRH010000943.1 GCA_036703605.1 Candidatus Obscuribacterales bacterium
TGCCCCGGCGGGATAGACCTATATCACTCAGTCAATTTGCGGGAAACATAGACGGGAAAAACTCAGCGGCGTGACAGAAGTTTGAGAGCAGTACACCCGCTGCCATTTTCTCTCTGCGCCAAGCACCTTTTCATACCTGGAGCTTGTAGGAGAGGCGCATGACATTAGCAGTCAAGTCAGATAAATTGGGGATGTGGTGTTGGCGGTCGGCAGCTCGGAGTCAGTTAGGTGTGGAGTATGACAATTGTGTGTGGGGGAGGTACTTTTATACCGATGGTAGCAACGCGCCATATCCGCACAGGAACGGAAGCAACCTGAGCTGCTTGATGGACCAGGTTTTCTTGTACCACCTTACTCTGCGAATAGCCATCCCGCAATTTCTTAAGGTTAGCCAGAAGCGACTGAAACAAGGAAGGAGGTGGAAAAGAGTAGATACCATAGAAGAGGGACTGAAAGGGGCCCATGTCTCTGGTGCAGTGTTGGCATTTAAGGCAGCCACTGAGGACACAAGATGGAAGGTTGCGCCACTTCTTACTGCCCAGTCAATTGCTGTTCTGGTGCCGATAACTACAAGCTTAGCGGAACGGGAGGGCAATTGGAAAAGTACAGTACCTGTAGCTTGGATTGGAGGAGAGGAGTAGGGTAAGCTCATGCGAACTGCAGCAGCATTGTGGACAATAGTACCAATTTCGCCCAGAACCTATGATCAAACAACGTGGAATCGTTACCTGGGCAACGGTATCAGTTTGAAGGCCAAAGTTAGGCTTGCCAAGGTCGCCGTCTAGGACCGCAGTTCGCTCAAGGTCGGCGGTAGATAACTCTAGGTTGGCCCTACTCAGGCCGTTCGTCAAGCGCTGTGATGCGTTCGGGCCTCGCACAAGTACATACAGCTTGCCTTTGCAATGTGCCAGTAACTGTGCAACTAGGTGCGGTCCCAAGAATCCTGTACCTATAAAGTGAACTAGGGGCGAGAGCAACAGCACAGACAACAAAGGGAAGATTGATAGTGTCCTCACCACCAGTGAGGAATGTTGCCGTTTGGGAGTCC
>DATNRH010000944.1 GCA_036703605.1 Candidatus Obscuribacterales bacterium
CGTGAATCACCACCAGCTTATAGTCAGGACGCCCCAGCCGCTCCATCAACCGCTCTAGATCCAGCCGCCGCCCCGAGGCCGCAATCTCCGGAGCCACGCCGTAGAGATCATCCAGGCCCTGGGGTTCTAGCCCCAGCCGCCCTGCTCCCACAAAAGCGCGAATCCCGGCATTTTTTTCCACCTCCAGCCGCGCCTGCTTCAGCTTAAAGGCCATGAGATATTGCCGTTGCTCTAGCCGCAGATCCCGTAACTCTTCCAAAATGGCGCAGTAGGTGGTGGGATGGCCGCGATCGCCCCAGGCCCTTGCCTCTAGCAAATAAGCGATCGCCCCCTGAGGATTGCCCAACCCGCGCTCTGCCTGAGCCAAATTGAGCAGGTAGAGACCCCGAATCCAGCCCGATTTCTCTGGCAGGCGATCGAGGATCTGCATAGCTTCCTGGGTGAGTCGCTTCGTCTCCATCCACTGCTGCCGGTGCAGGGCGATGTTGCCCAAAAAGCCATAGTCATAGGCCAATTTCAGGGGATAGTGATCCAGGCGATGCAGCTCCATCCCTAGACGGCAGTAACGCTCCAGCGCATCCCAATCCTCCAGACGCTTCAGCACCCGCTGTAGACCCGATAGGCATTTGGCCACCAAGTCAAGGCGATCGCAGGCTTGAAAGATCTGAATACTGCGCTCCAGGGGCAGCCTCGCCCGTTGCCACGCCTCGCTGTCTACCCCATCCCCCTGCCGCCGCTCCCGATCCACTACCCAGGCCAAATGGCGGCCCAGGAAAAAGTGGGCAATGCCGGCCCGCAGGTGGCGATCGCAGTCCTCCAAGGGCTCCTGGCTCGTCCAATAGTCAACACTGCGCTGAAAATACTGCCCTGGTATGTCCAAATCCTGCGGTTGGTGCTTGGCTAGGTTGAGGGCGATCGCCCAGTTTAGGGCCGCTTGGGCTTCGGGATGGAGCGTGATCGGGCCTGCTTCATCTAGGGCGAGCTGTAGCTCTGATTGCTGAAAGGGGCCGAGGGGATTCAGGGCCTGGAGCGTAGACGGCAGTTTCCCCGCTGCTGGATCGAGGAGGCTGGCATAGATCTGGTCGGCGGCTTGGTGCAGGCCATGGCTGAGCCAAGCGGAGCTGACGGTGAAGTGGGTGACGTCTGATGCCCAACTGACAAAATTGGGCGCTTCTCGGGCCAGTTGCACCTGGGTGGGATCATCGAGCCACAGGACAAAGGGAAAGGGGAAATGCTTACGAAACTCTTCGCGCACATTTTCCATCGCGCCCAGCACTTTCTGGAGGTGTTCCACATGCCCCAACCCCATCACCATCAAGGCTTCTGGCTGGCGATCGCCCAAGGCATCCCGCAGATTGGTAAACAGATTTTGGGCCGAGGGATGGAGCGTTAGTTGGTCGAGGGTGAGGTTATAGCGATCGGCGCAAATCTGCTGTAGCTGCTGCGCCAACTGTTCTTGCAGATGGTCATACCGACAGTGGACGAGGTGCAATGAAAATTGTCCTCGTCCCAGATCCAGCACATCGGCCAACTCCTCTAGGCGAGTCGCGTTAGCGTCATGAAACTGGGCGGCATGATCATCGCTCATGGGGAGAGATCCTTTACACCGAGCAGAATAGGATTCACATCAAACCAGGATATGCCCTGATCCCGATACTCAAACACCAGCCGACTGTGGATTAATGTTTTGTAACCCTCATCGCCGCTCACCCGCTTGCGATCGCGCACCTGACGCAGCAAGTCCCATTCTTCGTCTGAGATCTGTAGGCTCATTTCATTGCAGCGTTCGCGAATCACCTGCTCTAGGGTGGCGCGATTCAGCGGCAGTTGACGGCGGCTTTTCATAATCCAAGCGCTGAGCAGCCGCAGGAGATCGCGCACATGCCCGCCACTGGCCTGGCAGAGGCGATCGAGGCTTTCCGGTTCATCAAACACCAGATTGAGGTGAGCCAGGCGATCGCCCTCCGGCACCTCCGGAAAAGCCCGCGCTAACACCATCTGCCGCAGCAGCACCATGCCCGCCTCAAAGGCACTGCCGTCTTCCCGCTGCACCGGCACCATGGGCAACACCCGCGGATCATCGGGATAACGTTGGGTGAGATGCCCATATTCGCTAGAAAATTTGAGCGCTAGGGGCATGGTGTAAATCGTATGGCAGCGCAGCCCGCGCAAACATTCGCTTTGGTCAATGTACAAATATTCTTGCTGCGGCCGTCCGTAGGGCTTGGGAGAATTGATCAGCTTTTCTAGGCTATCCACA
>DATNRH010000945.1 GCA_036703605.1 Candidatus Obscuribacterales bacterium
CCGTTACCACAACAGCGATCGCACTAGATACCCCCAACAGTTGCCCAATCTGAAACGTGCCTAACGACACCGCCACCGTTAGCAAAATATGGCTGAGCGCATCGTCTAATTGACGGAAAATACCCACACAGAGGTAGCCCAGTCCCCAGCCCAGCACTCCACCACCGACAAAGGCAATGAGCAGTTGCTCAAGCCCCTCACCCACAGTAAACGATCCCTGCAGGTGGATGGTGGTAATGATGCCCAAGAGTACCAGGGCCATGCCGTCATTAAAGAGACTTTCTCCTTCTACAATCGTCGCCAACCGCCCCGGCACTGATACTTCTCGAAAGGCTGCAATCACCGAGACGGTGTCCGTAATCGTCAAAATGACGCCGATGGCACAGGCCGTAATCCAGGGTAGCCCCAACCCTAGCTGGATCAAAGCCGCTGTAATCGCCGCTGCCAAGACGACCCCTGGGCCTGCTAGCAGAGCAATGGGTTTGATGGTGCTGCGCAGACGGCTGATGTCGGTATTGATGGCCGCTTCAAAAATCAGAATCGGCAAAAAGAGGTTCAAAATGACATCTGGATCTAGGCGAATGGACGCGGGCAAAGCATCTTTGGTGATCGCCAATCCGGCCAAGACCAAGCCCACCACATAGGGAATCCGCAGCCGCCGGGTGACTAAGGCCACCGCCGTTGCCACCAGCAGCAGAATAATCAGCGCACTGACCCAGCCGGCAAACTCTCCCGACGATTCCGGTAATGCGCGCTCTAGGTTCGACGTCAGAAAGTAGCTTGTCACCATGATCCTCAACTAGAGATGCTTCATATTTCTTCATCATCCTAGGAGAGTTCTCAACAAATGGGGCAAGATTGGTAGCGATCGCTCGTCTTTACCACTCTTCCCTGTGGGGCACTTGGGCTAGAGTTAATCCTGAAACCTGCTCTGTGACTGGATCGAACTTCCAGCCTCGAAGGTCCATAACCTACGGGTTATGTGAGGTCTTCACGAAGTTTCTAGGCAGAAAGCCCGACGGATAGGCGGTGGGGTGCGGCAGCGCCCAACAGCATCTTACAGCCCAGTTTATTTAGATGCACCACCGTTGACGTAAGATCTTTCCCTGGATAGAAAGTCCTAGGATGCCTTTGCCACGCACCAGGTTCGCCTTGCTTACGATGAATATATCAGTGAATTAGATGAAGAATTGGTGAAGACCTGAGTCTTTAGTGAGAATAAATACTTAACTTACTAGAATCTGTGCCAGGGATAGAGCGATCGCCCCCTAGGCAGCAACCATAATTCATCATCAACTCCTAGGAAAAACCACTCTATAGTTCGCTATGCTGATGCTAGACAGGGTTACCATACCAATCTCTACTTCCCTTAAGTCTTGCACAGTTCAAGCATTGTTTTCTCTATTTATTCGCCTCCACCATCTCTGTCACAACACAGTATTAATGCTTAAGTATCATCTCTGCAAGCGTCTTTGCTACCCTTGATGTTGACGCTGTTTACCTGATCCCAAGGAATTGCTTTTTTAATCATCTCAATGGTATCAAGACCAGCCATAACACCATTAGCATATCTATGCTTAGTAACAGTCACTTATATTACAGCATTGTATAGAACCTTGCTTGTCTACTCCAAACTGTTCTAGATCAGTCCAAGACAATAGCCTTTTCAGGCATCTAACACGGATCCAACAAGGCAATACCAGCCGCTGAATCAGCCCCTATTACTATTACAGTTTTAGACTCATTGCCCATGATGCCTTTCCAGATTTCCTATATTCCTCACGGTCACTGCTATCTTTGGCAAACACCTTTAGTAGGACTTCACCTCCTGAGTGACGCATTGATTGCGATCGCCTATTTTTCTATCCCGGCCATGCTCATCTACTTTGTGCGTGCCCGCGATGACATTCCCTTCTCGAAAGTCTTCATCCTGTTTAGCGCCTTCATCCTCTGCTGTGGAGTAGGCCATCTACTAGATATTTGGACGCTTTGGCACCCCGACTATTGGGTATCGGGCATTGAGCAGGCCATCACGGCCCTGGTTTCTTGCTACACAGCACTGATGTTGGTGGAGCTTTTACCACGCTTTTTGTCCCTGCGCACGCCCGAACAACTGGAAGCTGTTAATCAGGAACTAAAGGAGCAAATCCAAGAAAGACAGCAGGCAGAAGACATCCTGCAAACCATTTTGACGAGCACGGCATCTGTTACCGGTCGTGACTTTTTCCCCGTCTTGGCCCAGAACCTGGCCAAGGCCCTGCAGGTGGCCTATGTGGGCATTTTTGAGCTGATCGATGATGGAGAACCGCAAGTCAGCAGTCTAGCGATCTGGGACGTGGATC
>DATNRH010000946.1 GCA_036703605.1 Candidatus Obscuribacterales bacterium
ATTATCAGCAAGTATACCCTCAACCTTCAGCTCCAACTCCAGCTCCAACTCCAGAACCAGAACCAGAACCAGAACCAGAACCAATGCCTACATCTCTGCCGCCTTCAGCAGGGCCAGATAATGAGTGTTGGGGAGCACCCACAACTCCTCGTGGAGGAACTAGAGTTACGTGCCCTGAATCGCGGAATTATAGATATAGACATAGATAATGTTTAGGTGAAATCAAGGGTGTCTAAAATTATGTATCAACTGAGATGGCATTGGTTACTGTCGGTTTGTTTGGTGTCTGTAGTTGGACTAGGGACTTCGTCTGAAGCTTTTGCTTGGGAATCGGTTCAAGGTGTCTTGAAAAATAGTGATCCTGACCATAGTGGTTCTGGTAGTCCAGAGACTGTACTTCCGGGTAATCGTAATCCCTGCAATGAAAACCCGATTTTGATTACGCCCCGATCGCTTCCCTTAGACTTTGATTCTGAGGAGTGTATGGCTGAGCCGATAGATCCTGTCCAAACCGCAGCGGAGATGCCCAGTTTATGGTTTTATATCCCAGATCAGTATGCTGAACTGTACGAATTTGAGTTAACCCTGTCTCAAAACGGTCAGCGGGTGGATACCCTGTTTCTCGATCCGGTCTGTGCAGCAGGATTGATGGAGGTGCCCATTACCACGGCGTTGCCGGAGGGCGATCGCGTTCAGTGGGAACTAATGGTGATGGTGGAGCGCTTTGCAGGGCGATCGGGGAATCCTCGGGTGACTGGGGACATCCAGCGGAGCAGTACGGCCACTTGGTATGACCAACTGCAATCCCTCGATCCAGAGGGCTGGGATACGATATTGACCGAAGCGGGGCTGGGGGCGATCGCTCCCCAAACCCCAACGACCGTCTGCCCGCTAGAGGCACCCTTCTAGAGCCAATTGCCCACCAGAACAAACGGGGCCCAGTGGAAGGGTTTGATCTGGTCTCCTTCCTGTATTAGCGCTACTTGGGCTCGGCGCAGGGCCTCTGCCTTAGAGGGGCTTTGCGCCAATTCTTGGTAGAACCGAGCCATTAGCCGAGCCGTGGTGGCATCATTGACGACCCATAGGGTTGCCAATGTACTGCGCGCCCCAGACTGCACCGCCATCCCCGCTAAGCCCAGGGCCGCTTGGGGATTGCCATCTGCGGTTTTGCAAGCACTCAGCACTAACAGCTCGATGGCTTGAGGTAAGGATTGATCGCGGGTGCCTAGGATCTGACTGAGGTCAGGTAAGGAGATTCTTGTATCCCAGGCTAAGATAAACGTATCGTTTAAGTCATCGCTAAACTCACCGTGGGTAGCTAAGTGAACAATGGCGGCGGGAACTGATTCTACTCCATTGGCTAGGGCAGCCTTGGTAAATGCCTCGTTGCGCAGAATGTTGGCTTGGGTGTAGGTGGCGATCGCCTCTAGTTCTTCATCTACGGCTGGGAGGGCCTTAAAGCCGGACAAGGCCTCCGTAATGCCTGCGGTGAGGGTGGTGACTGGATTGAGATCCGGTTGGACTGGTGGCAAGAGGGACAGCCCGGGGTTGATAGCCACCGCATAGCCCTTTTCGACTAAAAACTGCTGTCCATCATAGAGTGCCGCCACGGGCAATTGCCGCAATTCTTCATCGAGGACAAAGACCAGAGTAGAAATGTCGGCCGGTTGTAAGGCCGCTTCGTAGGGGGCCACCAACCAGGTATAGAGCTGCTGGGCCAGGTCGTAGCCGCTGAGTAGACCATTATCGGTGGCGAGATCAAAGAATTCGCTCTCTAGGGCACCGCGAAAGTAATCGAGGGTCATGGTCACGGTTTGCCGATCGACCTCTACGGCATAGTGCTGGAGAGCGTCGCTGTTGGGTAATTTGAGAATCAGCTCTAGGCGATCGCTGAGCAGGATGGTGTAGATAAATGCCGTATGAGGAGCCGTTTGATCTACAAGGCGATCGATAGTGGCTAGGTCGGTAGTGTTGCAAGACTGCCGCAGATAGTTTTCAATTTGCAGCGTCTGCAGGGCATCAATCGTCTCGCGGGCCTGGCGCAGGTCAGGATTGCTGGCATCAGACTGGAGGAGCTGGGCCACGAGGGCCCGATACACCGGCTCCACCTGCCGCTGAAAGGAAAACTGGAGATCGGCATTGGCCCACACTAAGTCACGGCGCAGAGTTTGCAGGGTATTGACCGCTGTTCCATAGGCCGCGATCGCCCCCTCGCGGTTGCCTTGCTGTAGGCGGAGATGACCTAACTGGGCCTGCCATTGGTAGCTCAGGTCTGGAAAGTTGTGGTCTTGAGCAAGTTGTAGTGCCTGGGTCAGCGATCGCTCTGCGGCGGTACAGGCCCCCTGAGCTTGATACCAGCGACCCAGATATCCCAAAGCCCGAGACTGCGATCGCCCATCCTCCAGCGTTTGGGCACCCTGATAGGCTTGAGTGAGCAGTTGGGCAGGCAGAGCCTGATGATCGGGGTCTCCGGTACATCCTTCAGCAGGGTCGAGCTGCATCAACAGCCCGTGGGCTAAGGAAAGCTGCTGATCAATCGTAGTCCAGCGGGGTGGTTCAGCGAGCAGGGGACGGGCGATCGCGTCCGGATCCACCTCCAAGGGCTGACCGGCGTAGGCCTGCAGGGTAACGAGGCGAATCTGGGCTTGGCGTTGGTGGGGCAAGTCTAGGGTAAATCCACCGCAGTCGTAGGGGCTGAGAATCTGCCGATACTGGTCGAGGCTGCGCTGGGGTGACCGTTGGGCATCGTTAGAAAGGCGGAGATTTTGGGCCCGGATATACTGACCGCGATACAGATCCCCCAGGCCCAGCAGCGCCTGACTTACCCATTCCGGCGATCGCGCCTCACAGGCCGCATCTCGTCCTTGGATGAGTAACGCCTCAGCTTCCTCCATCTGTGGAGCCACCACCTGCTCCACCTGACCAAGGTTAATCAAGCCCCTAGCTCGTAGGGCCGCGTCTTGCTCATAGAGGCTCGGCAAGAGAGCGGTGAGCTGCTCTCGGGCTTGGCGATAGAAGCCAAGAACCTGGAGGGCCTGAACTTGGTTGAGATGGCTCTTCAAGGCCGCAGTAGTTTGGGCGATGGACTGATAAAGATCGGCGGACTCAGTCCAGGTTTCAAGGGCGGCCCGGGGATCGCCGGTTTCAAAATACTGCTGACCCAGGATATCTAGACCTTGGGCCAGGGCTTGGGTTCGAACAGGAGTAGGCGGTAGATCATCGAGACGGCGCAGGCTAGTCTCGATGGCAACATCGGCGGCCGACCATTGGCCGAGAGCCTGCAGGGCTCGGGCCTGGTTGCCGCGGGCGATCGCTTCTTCTAAACCATCGTCCTGGCGCTGGAAGGCCTCGGCGGCCTGCTCCCAAAGGGCGATCGCGATTTCATACTGCTGGTTGTGGTACGCCTGTTCCGCCTGCTGCAGCCACTGGGCTGGATCCGAGGGCTGGGCCTGGAGGGGCCGGTGTAGCCCAATCGTTAGGACAAGGCTGGTCATCAGCAACGCAAGGGCAGAACGCCAGCGGCTGGGAAAAAATGCACGGTAAACCATAGGATTGCTGTAGATGCAATGATTTGACTGGGCGTGGAGCCTGATGATGGGTAGTAGATGATGCTTGGGTAATGAAGATTCTCGCGAAGCTTTAGTTCTAGGAAACCCAGCATTGAGCGCCGGTGGGGGATTGGAAGAGGGGATCTGAGGCGCGATCGCTCGGGGTGCTGTCCTCTAGCTGTTCCAGATCGGGGATGGTCATGAGGCCCACTTGGGGCTGAAGAGGGCTGGGGTGGAGGAGGTCGCTGGGTAATCCGCCCTGGCCAACGTTCTGAAACGAGCTCGTGGTTCGCACCGGTTGGGATAGCCCCTGCTGGGCGCGGCAACCGGTGGCCAGGGCATCATTGAGAAAGTCCTCCGGTAGATCCGCCGGGCGTAGGTTATCGCGGGTAATCACTTCAACCGTGCCAGGGGTGCCCGTGACAGCGATCGCTGTAAAGTCACTTTCCGGGGTGACAACGCCCTGAAACTGCCGGAAGCCAAAGATGCCGCCGCCCACTTGGGCTCGGATCAGCCCCCCCTGCCCCGACTGCGCATCAGCTAGGACGTCACTATTTTGGTCTAGGGTGGTCACAATAGAACCGCTCACATCAAAGCGAATATTGCCACCCTGTCCGCTGATGGTACGAGCCACGATGTCACTTGCCGACGCCATGCGAATTGAGCCATTGCCCAGGGTGATGTCAATGGTGCTGCCGCGACCGCTGATATTGGACGCATTGATATCGCTGTTCTGCCCCATCCGTAGGTCATCCTGGCCGAGGGTGAGCTGGATATTTCCCCCAGTGCCTGAATCGGTGCGGGCCGTCAGTTCGCTACTACCCTGCAGTTGCAAGCCGCCCCGCTGTACTCGTAGGGTCACATTGCCGCCACTGCCGCTTAGGGTAGAGGCTTCGACGCGGGTCTGCTGCAACTGCACACCTTGGGTCATATCTAGCGTGATATTTCCGCCGTTGCCGGTGGTGGTGGTGGCACTGAGGGAAGAGCGATCGCTGTCCCATTGGTTGGCATCAATGGTCAGGGCCCCGGCAGATCCATCGGTGGCTGATACACCCAGTTGGGTCTGGGAGAAGTCAATCTGGGATGTGGTGAACCGGATTCCCCCCGCATCACCTGAGCCGGTAGCTTGGGAGAAAATCTGGCTGTTGTTGAGCATGATAGTTTGACCTGGCTGGGTGGTGAAGACAATGCTGCCAGCGGTACCGTCCATGGTGGAAGCCTCCACGGTGGTGCGGCGTAGGCGGGCATCTTGGTTGAGGGTAGCGGTGATATTGCCACTGATGCCGGTGGTGGTGGTGGCGCTGAGGGTAGAGCGATCGCTGTCCCATCGGTCGGCGTCAATCGTCAGTGCTCCAGCAGATCCATCGTTGGCAGACACCGTCAGTTGGGTCTGGAAGAGGTCAAGCTGGGAGGTGGTAATGTCTATCCCGCCCGCATCACCGCTGCTGCGGGCTCGGGAAAGAATTCGGCTATTGTCAACAGTTAGCTGTTCCCGAGCCGTGAGCCGCACCGTTCCTGCACGACTGTCTCGCGTTGCCGCCGTTAGCTCCGAGTGACCGGCGATGGTGATCTGGTTAGCCTGGAGGCTTAAATCGCCTGCCAGCCCCGTACTCAACGCCGCCACCGTCACCCGGCCGCCGTCTAGCACGTTCACCACCTGCGCCCGAACATCAATCCCGAGGGCATCGCCACTGCCCTCGGTGCTAAACCGCAGCGTGCCGTTTTGGATCTGTAAAACATCGGTGTTCACCCGCAACAAGCCGCCCTGACCCGATCCTGCCGTAAAGGCAGACACCAATCCTCCATCTTGAATCTGCAGGCGATCGCTCACAATCGCAAGCCGTCCTGCATTACCTGCCCCTCGGGAATCGAGCAACAGTTGGCTATCGTCACCCTCCACGGTCACCGCCTCCGCCCGCACCGTCACATTGCCGGCCCGGCCACCCATCTCCGTCTGGGTGGACAAGACCCCGCCCGATTCGATGAGCAACGATCCCGTCGTCACGTCAACATTTCCCGCCTGTCCCTGACTACCCAGGGTCGATTCCGTGAGAATGCGTCCACCGTCGCTGATCTCAATGCGATCGCTCTCTAGGCTTAAATCCCCCGCATTACCGGTGCTGAATCGGGTTGACGATGAGATCGCGCTGCCACCTTCGTTCCCTGCCCCGGTGACCAGCACTTGCTCCGCCCGAATATTGAGCTGTCCGGCATTGCCAGAACTGACGGTTTCTGTGGAAATATTTGCCCCATCTGTTACCCGCAGGATGTCAGTT